>NZ_JAKEUW010000058.1:0-30627 GCF_022398115.1 Vibrio sp. Isolate22
TCCGACCTAGTTTAGTCAGCGTTAAGTCTGAACCGTCAAGTACACTTTTTGTAGCAAGTATCAGAGAACTAACGCGTTTTTTGTGAATGGAGGAGCATTGGTTTTGTATGGTTTGTTGTAGAATCTGAATGTCGCGCATTGTTAACCCACTTGTTCGAAATGTGTGTTCAGCGATATTCATTAGATCAAAGACGGCGATGCGCGTCTACCTCATTGTTTTTACGCCTGATTATGAGGGGATTCGCAAGAACGCGGCGTTATATGCTATCGACATAATAAACAGTAATTCTGGTTGATTATTTGATCTTTCTCTCAACGATCAGGATCTCGTTTGCATACTAGATGTTATTGATAACTAATTAACTAGTTTGTATTGAACTACGTTAAGGGAACAATCTTGAACTTATACAATATATTATGGGTACTCTGCCTAGTTTTTAGTTACGTATTGTTTGAACTTGTTTGGGTGAAACATCCCCAAATGACTCAACGACTCAAGCTAATGACTCGTGTTCTGTTTGGTGTTGTGACACTGATTTATCTTAAGCAATGGGTTTGACTGACTCCTTGACCATGCATATAACAAAGCGTTAGGGCAGATTCTTAATGCTTGGTATTTTCAATTCAGTTTTTGTGTTTACGGGGCAGTTAGGTGGTAGTGTTGCTCACTACTTAACGCGGTGTTATACAACATTGGCAAGGAGGGGCAAACAGATTGTTGACTGATAAAAATAGACAAATTAAAGAAAAACTAGTGGCACAAGCGAGAGTAAAGAAAAGCACTAAATCTGTTCCTAACTACAGTAGGTTGAAAAAAATTGAATTAATTAATAGTTCTCTCCTCGTTATTTTAACGATTCTAGCTTTTGTTGTTAACTTGCAGTTATCATCTGTACAAAAAACGCTTATTGAGAAGCAGACAGCAAATGAAGTACAAAAATTTTGGTCAGAAGTAGAAAGGACTGTAGATAAGTCTTCAGATTATGCTAGTGAACTTGGCTCTAAAACAGTTGATTTCATAGGAGCTATAGACAATTTAAGTCTACATTATTATATGTATTACGTTTTGACTCCGACTAAAAGCGATGTAAAGTCTGATAACAAGTTTTTGAGCCTGAAAGCCGAAGTATTGTCAAAATATGGTGCTTTGATTTCTTCATACTCAAGGGTTTCTCTAGAGTATGACTTTATTCTATTAAAATATCATGACATCGCTGTTGCCAATGATATTAAACAGTGGGCTAAACTACGTTTAGCCAGAGAAAAGGTTAATAGTTGGAAACTGGCAAATACAAATACTATTGATGAATTACTTGTGTTATCAAATACACTAGAAAGTATAAAGACGGAAAGTGAATTTTTGGAATATACCAATACAACATATGAACTTTCTAAAAGTATGGGAGAGAGTATCGAGATCTTTATTCCACCATATGTCTTAGAAATAGATGATTTTATAGATGCAAATATTAAATAGCTCTCTCATTATTGTTGTATAACAAACGACTATGGCGTCAATGATTAATTTTTGGCAGTGTTTTTATCCCACATGGCGCCATCTCTCAGCATAGAGTTAAGAGTCACAACCATCTTTCGAACACACGCGATTATTGCGACTTTCTTAGGCTTTCCGGCAGCTACAAGTCGAGCATAAGTTGCTTTGAATACGGGGGTTTCATTGCATGGCTGACATCATTGCCATATATAACACTAAGCGTACTTTCGCTCGACCGCCTTGGAGCACGCGCTTACCTTTGTAGCGCCCACTTTCGCGTGTTATTGAAGCGACACTAATTAGTGATGCCGCTTGTTTATTTGTGATGTAGCCAAGTTCTGGCACGTTGCTAATTGTTGATGTAGCGGCAATGTTTCCTATTCCAGGGACGCTCTGCAATATTGTGTTTTTAGCCTGGTACTCGGACTATCTTCAATGAGTTTAACGAGCAATGTTCTACCCTAAGAAGTAACACTTTATGGAGGTCGGTATGAATATCAAAGAGTCTGATTGGAAAATCTTTTGTGAAATAAAGAGTGAAGCAGCGCAAGTGTTTTGTGCTCGTCAACTGGATGAAGCCATCAAAACGATTACTGATGAAGCAGAACCTGTAGGGGAAAGGTATAGCTTTATGTGCCAGCACTCCAAAGAATCTCAAAAGCAAATGAAGCTTATTTTTGATGGCCATTCTCGAAACCGTGCATTTATCCAGCTCATGCAAATGTGCGAGGAAGGTTTGGTTGCACCAGAACAATTCGAACGCCTTTCAGAGGAACTCAAAAAAGACATTACGAGTATTCTAGAAAGAAGAGCCTAAGGAAAGTTAGTTAATCATGCCGCTTCTTTTTCATAGCTGCAACTATCTCAATATTACTCCTTTTTATTCGCGAATTCGGATATCCGCTACAGTTCTGCTTCGACAACCTCACTTTTACGAGTTTTATTATACGAGTTGTATTGAAAATCGTAGAGTTACTCGTTTTTTCTCCTTCAAAACGCCGTTGATTTTCAAGAAATAGCACTAGAATCTGGATTGAGATTTCTTTCCAAAAAGTGTCAACATTACTTTGTCAATAAAACCTCTCACTAGCCCTTTAAATCCGTGCGCTCTAGGTGAGCTGAAAGTGTCACCTAGAGTGCGCGAGGGTGGGGGTTACGGGAGTTTATGCTTGTGATGCGACCAGAGCCCCACCATCACAAATTCTTGGACCAAATGCTTTAATATTTTAGGTTTGCATGGGCGTTCGAGCTGTTATTCGGAATCCGAATCCATGATTTTTGGACAGACAAGCCGAGTGTTATGTTGTGAAAAATGATTGTGCGGATCAGTGAATGCCTATAGGCCTTTAAAGTCTTAATACTGGATTAGTAGGTTTATTGGCTAATGGTTAGTTTAGGCGTGTTATGCCATTAAATGAGGGTTGTAGTGATTAAGCTGGGAGATGGTGTTAAGAATGGACGAAAGGCCAGAAGTGTTTTCTTGATCGCCTTTCAGTCTTGTTTGATTAGCCTAGAGTGTATTACGCGGTGGTAACGTCCTATCTAATAAACAGGAACACAAATAGGTTGCTCTTAACTGACGTCAGCTGTGCTAAAGGAGTAGTTTTTATTCATGATGACTATATTCGTTTAGAAGTGCGTACAAGGTCATACAAGTAACATTCTAGATGCTAGTCGGTTTTGTCTTTTTGTTTGATTCGAGTGTTGAACCTAGCGAAAAAGCGGCCTAGTCTTACTGTTAGAAAAACTACTGTATAAGTCCACCTTTCGTCCACCCTTAATCCACCCAAGCAATATTGGGATAAAGTGGGGAAGGGGAAAGTTGATTATTTTCAGCGTATTGAGCGAGATTTACGACGTTTTTGAGGGCTCAAAAACGGTGAAACCCCGATGTTGGTAGCATCGGGGTTTCGAATTTTTAGATTTCTCGATTGGTAAGGTCGATTATCTTTTCTATGCAGAAGGCTGGATTAATCCAATCTTATTCCTTGGTAGGGAATTAGATGCGGATGAAGTCCATGTGCTCAACTTTTGGCTTGTAAGCGTGACGTTGAACGTCTTGTGGCTTAACCTTAACTTCAGCGCCGTCAACCACTAGAGTGATTGCTTCGTAGAACTCAGGCTTGTCCATTTGGTTGATCACTTCGTCGTGATTAAGTTCGATAGATACAGCTGCTGCTTCACCACCGTAGATTACAGCTGGGAATTTACCAGCGTGACGTAGGCGGCGGCTCGCACCTTTACCTAGTTCAGTACGTACTACTGCTTCAAATTTCATAGTTTTACTCTCAAATTAGTAAAAATTAACTTCACATCTCAATGCGACCTTGAGTATGTGGTAATGCTTATGCTGAACGAGTTCATGCTTAAGCGAGCGCGGATACTAACATCACATTTGAATATGAGCAAGTAAGAAGCCTATCACAAAGTGAATTTCCTTCGATATTTGGCTCGTTTGTAGATAAAACGCTCGCTAACCCTATTTTATCGTTTTCTTTACTCTTCTGTCTTGTTCTTTTGCCCTGTTTATATCGTCGCGAAATCATCAAGTTAATGAACGGAAAATGAATGTTCGCCTAAGGCTTGGTTAATGCTTGGTTAGGTAACCTTAGTGTTAATTAATCAGCAGAATGAATAGGTGAAAACATGGAACCGGTAAGTATTGTCGTTATTACGTTAAACGAAGAGAAACGCATTAGTCGCTTAATGGAAGAGTTGAGCGTGCAAACCCATCAAGAGTTCGAAGTGATCGTGGTCGACTCAAACAGTGAAGATAACACCAGAGAAGTCGCACAAGCCTATGAAAGTGCGTTGCCGAAATTGACTGTCCACCATATGCAAGAACGCGGTGTTAGCCTTGGTCGAAACACCGGTGCCGCTTTAGCGCAGTACAACAGAATCCTTTTCTTGGATGCCGACGTTAGCCTGCCTCGTAACTTCCTTGCAAAAGCATTGTATGAGCTAGAAGAGAATAAGCTTGAAGTTGCTGGCGTATATATGAGTTCAAAAGGGCTGCCACTAGTTCATAAATTCGGTTATGGACTGTTTAATGCGGGCTTATTTGCGACTCAGTTCTTTTTCCCGACCGCGATTGGCGCGTGTATTTTTTCAACCAAACGAGCGCATGAAGAGATCGGCGGCTTCGATGAGGAGATCGTTTTGTGTGAGGATTGTGATTACGTAAAACGTGCGAGCAAAACATGGCGATTTAGATTCCTAAATATGACCTTTGGCTTTGACCCACGTCGATTAGACCAAGATGGTGTTGTGAAGACGGGTTCAACTTACCTTAAAGCCAATATAAGACGCTTCTTTAAAGGCGAAATGCGTAACAACGAAATGAACTACAAGTTTGGTCACTATAAAGAGCAGTAAGCATTGAGGTTGTTATGTTTGATGGACTAGGGCTGTTTTTGGGAGCATTGGGTGATGCTCTCATTGGCCCAAACCTATTTGTACCGGGAGAGCCCTTTTTTATCGCTGCGGGCTTTCAACTGTATTCAGGTGCATGGATGGCGTTGGTTTTTGTAATGTTAGGTGGTTTCGTTGGAGATCAACTGAGTTACTTCATTGGCTTAAAGTGGGGCAGAACTGCTCAAAAGAAGCTTATTAAATTTCGACCAAAAACCAAAAGAGTGATCGCTCGGTGTCGTTATCTCATTGCGAAGAAGGGCACATATATCATAGTAGCGGCACGACTTTTGGGGCCTATTGCTTGGGTTGTTCCTGTTATCGCTGGGTCTCATCGCGTTAAGTGGCACAGTTTTACTCTGTTGTCTTCGATAGGTTTATTGCTTGGCGGTGGTCAATTTATTGCTTGGGGTATGTTGTTGGCACATGGTGTCGAACAGTTTCCTTTATTAGGGGCGGTTAAGGTTTTCTTAAGCGAGCACCAAAGCTTGCTGATTGGTTTAGTAGCGGTGACCATTTTTGTTGTTGTGGGTAGCAAACTTAAATGGCGTAAGTTGACCTTGAAAACCAGCGCGTTTTTAGTGGCTTGGCTGTGTTACGCAAATTATGCCCATTTCTTCTGGAAAGCTGATGACTTTCAAAATCAACAAACATCGGCACAGATGAACTCTGTCGATTTACAACAAGTGACTTACAAAGCATTCCCTGGGCTTTCTCCAAT
This sequence comes from Vibrio sp. Isolate22, assembly GCF_022398115.1. Lineage (NCBI taxonomy): Bacteria > Pseudomonadati > Pseudomonadota > Gammaproteobacteria > Vibrionales > Vibrionaceae > Vibrio > Vibrio sp. Isolate22. The sequence continues at coordinate 5,628 of NZ_JAKEUW010000058.1, forward strand.
CTATGATGCGCAAGCGATCAATGTTGTTTATGTCGGAGAATCGCCTCGTGAACTCATGAACCAGTTGGGCTGGATAGAAAATCAAACGTTCTCTCGAAATGATATTGAGTGGTCGAGTTACCTTACTCTCCTAAAAGATAAGACACCGCCTGTATCTGACTTGTATTGGCGAAACCAACCACAAGATATGGCCTTTCAATTGCCTGGAAACCTGATGAAGAGAAGCCATATTCGCTGGTGGAATGCTGGATTAGATAGAAACAGTAATCAAACAAAATGGTTAGGAGCAATCAGCTACGATGATGGTTTAAAAGTGACACCGTATTCTGGCATTGTCACCGTGCTCCATAAAATAGATCCGAATGTTGATGAAGAGCGCGATCGGTTGGCGCAGCAAATTAAATCGACTTACCCGAATATGGAACTGGTCAATTTACCTCTAGCGAATGCACAAGTAATGAATGATCAACATGACTACTACACAGACGGAAAGATCTTGGTTATTGGCTCAACGACATACAGTGATGAATCACAAACCTTAGATGTTGCAGTGAATGATATATAAAGCGCGCCTTTAAGACGCTCTCTAACTTAGTTCCCGATAAATACGAACCTTGTTTGAATATCAATCAAACAAGGTTCTGTTATTTCTGCTTGTTAAAGCCAATCCTCTTTTGGGAGTTTCTATCGTTCTAATAGTGTCAACCTTGTCTATCCTAAATAAGGGTGAACAAGGGCGAAAGCTAAGGACAAAGTATGCAAATGAATCCGGTTGGTTGGTTTGCAATCTATGTCGACGATATGGTGAGAGCCAAATCCTTTTATGAGGCCGTCTTTAAAGTGACGCTAGAGAAGTTAGATAACGAAACGGGCATCGATATTGAAATGTGGGTATTTCCTAGCGATATGGACAAATACGGCGCGACAGGGGCTTTGTGCTCGATGCCTGATGTTAAGGCTGGGGGCAATAGCACTATGGTATACTTCTCTTGTGATGATTGTGCGACAGAAGCAAGCTTGGCGGCAGCGAATGGTGGTTTTCTACAAGTACCTAAAATGGCGATTGGACAACATGGTTTTATCAGCGTGGTCAGCGATACTGAAGGCAATGTCATTGGATTGCATTCGATGACTTAAATTTGCAGAGTAAAAACGGCAAAGAATCAAAAAGGAGTTTACGCGTGATACGTAAACTCCTTATTTTTATTTAAGGTATAGCAGGTGCTCGAATGTAGTTGTTTTAAGAGGCTTGAGATACCTTTAGAACAAGAGAAGCTTTTAAGCCACCCATTGAGCTCTTACTTAGCGTTAAGCTGCCACGGTAACTGTGTGCCATCTCATTGACAATATTCAGCCCTAGACCTGTTCCTGGCGTGGTTTCGTCTAGCCTTACGCCGCGCTTGGTCACTTGTTCGAGCTTCTCTTCGGGTATGCCTTGTCCATCATCCTCAATGATCAACTCGACATTACCGTCGGTAAGCTCGTTAGCGTGAACACGGATAATACTATTAGCCCACTTATAACTGTTTTCGAGTAGGTTTCCGACCATCTCATCAAGGTCGGTTTTTTCTACAGCAACCTCTAGTTCAGAATCCAGCTCATTGATCATAGTGACTTCATTGGCGGCATAAACTTTATCAAACGCCATCGAAATCGCTTCAACACGCTCACAAGGTGAGGATTTCACCGAAAGAATGTTCATCGCACCTGCCATACGAGCGCGACCAAGGTGATAATCTATCTGGCTTTGGATCTGTTGAATCGGTTGTTGTAATAGCTTCTTCTCGTTGTCAGGCAGCATCTCAATTTCATTTTTCATCACCGACAACGGTGTCTTTAACGCATGAGATAGGTTACCTGCGTGGTTACGAGCACGCTCCAGTAACTCTTGGTAGTGAAAGAGTAGGGCATTAAGATCAGATACGAGTGGCGAGACCTCTTTCGGGTAGTTGTCGCTTAGCCCTTGTTGCTCACCTTTTCTCAGTATCACTAGTTCACGTTGCATCTTACTTAGCGGCAATAGAGACCAGCTAACTTGAATGCCAATCAACATGAGTACGCCGACAAACAACAGCATCAGGATCAGCCATACCTGACCAGTTAACTCCGCTAGCGTCGACTCGAGTGGGTCTTCGTCAATACCAATGGTGATGGTAATTGGGTCGCTCAGTGAAGGCAGGTAGATATCTTGCTCAATGTAAATCAGCTTCTCTTTTTCTGGTCCTTTAACGGAAGTGTGAATAGGAGAACGCTTGATGGTGAGGTCTTTGTCCCATAAGGAGCGAGAACGAATGATTTGATCTTGAGTTGAAGCTCGCCAATAAATACCACTGTAAGGTTGGTTAAACCTCGGGTCAGACAGGCGTTCTGCCATGATCAGGTTGCCATTGTCATTGGTTTCAATATTCGCGGTGAGTTCGTCCATGGTTAGGGCAAGTTGCTGTTTCATGTCGTCGACAAGGTAATCATTCACCAGTTTTGGTATACCAACACCGGCCGCTAATATCATCGCACCTAGCCAAAAAGCCGCAGCGAGAAGCAAGCGACTTTTTAGACTGATGTTTTTAAGTGTTCGTTTCTTTAGATTCATGCATTTCCAACCTGCCTTTACTCATCGTTATCGACTTGTATTTCGATGATCAGCTATTTCGATGATCAGTACAGGCTGTCCACTTAGTGGGTGAGTGTGCTTGATTTCTCTTATTTTAATTGATGTTTGTTGTTCTAATTAAATAGAGACTTATTCAGCATTCAGTTGGTAGCCAAGGCCACGCACGGTTTTGATGATCTTCGGTGCGATTTTCTTACGAATACGACCAATAAATACCTCAACCGTGTTTGAATCGCGGTCGAAGTCTTGTTTGTAGATATGCTCAACCAGTTCGGTGCGTGAGATAACCTTATTTTGGTTGTGCATGAAATACGCGACAACCTTATATTCTAGTGCCGTTAGGCTGACTGCTTGGCCCTGCCACAACACTTTTGAACTGCGAGTGTCCAAGCTTAAATCACCAATTTGAAGAACTGGTGCAGCGCTGCCCGATGCACGGCGCAATTGGGCACGAATACGGGCAATCAGCTCAACCATTTCGAATGGCTTAGTGAGGTAATCGTCGGCGCCAGCGTTCAAGCCTTCAACGCGTTGAGTTAATGTGTCTCGTGCACTCAAGATAATCACTGGTGTATTGATGTTTTCGTCTCGGATGCCTTTTAAAACGGTTAGGCCATCAAGCTTAGGTAGACCTAAGTCGAGAACAATCGCATCCCACTCTTCTGATGTCGCGCGATAAAGAGCGTCGATACCATCTTGAGACAGCTCAGGAACCCAGTCAGCTCCCTCAAGTGTTTCAATAATCTGTTGGCCCAAACGAGGTTCGTCTTCAACGACTAAAATTTTCATAATTGTTCTTCTTAATTTTTGTAATGACTGTTCGTTGTGCTTAACTATTTGCCGTGTTTAGCTATTAGTCGCGCTAAATTAATCGTCGCGCTTAATTAGTCGCCGTGTTTAATTGCGTTTTTAAAGTTGCGGCCTTCAATCTTTAGCATTTCTAATGTTTCGGCGTTGTATTCAACTTTGATGATGTTGTTTTGGTAGTTAATTTTTAATTCATACACCCAAATATCATCATCTTCTTCTAGTTCGACTTTAATGATTCGACCATGAAGGTCGTTTTCTACCGCTGCATACATCTCAGAGAAAGGGCGAATATAACCTTCTCGAACTGCTTCATAGACCTCGTCTTGGTCTTCTTCAAATTCAATGCGGGTTCCTGCCTTATGAACGTCCTGCACTAATTCATGACCATTATGGTGTGAGTCAGCCCATGCGCCAGCAGAAACAAATAAGCCTAAGCTTATAGAAAACAAAGAAATCATAGCTTTACTAAACATAGCGAATCCTAGAGAAGGTTGATAGCGTTCAGTATAAAAAAGTAATTCTGAACAGAAAGTGAACCTGATTAATAATGAGAAATTGATACCTAAAAATTTGACGATGAAGAACGCCAACACATCACGGAGACTAACCATCAAGTGTTAAGACCGTAATCATTAGCGTTGCTGAAGCTCGTCTTCGAATATCTTGTCTCTCATTTTCCAAAAGCGACCAACTTTACGTGCAATCACGAATTGTGGTGGCCGGAACCTATGTTGGTGAGCAACAACTTTCGACGGTGACGCTTCCTCAAAAGGTCTGTGTCTATCCGCAAGGTGAGGTCGAACAAACTGATCTTTAAAGTTCTGCTTTTGCTTCTTGGTGGTCAATGACCAAAACTCATGGACTTGCGCTTGGTTTTCGCCGCGGTAGGTGACTTTAAGTTGCGATTTACCTTTGTCGTCCTTCAGAACATTAAGGTCCATCTCTAAACATTCAAACACCAAAGCATCTTTTAGGTTCAGTGCCTCTTTTAACTTTTTGTCTGGGTCTACCAAGGTAGCGTCACATTCATGACAAATGCGCGCTGCAATGTCGTTGTCGGCGCCGCACTCTCCACAGTATTTGGCGCGGAAGCGATAGTTACAATGCTCACGTTCACCCGTGTCTTCATCTGTGAAGTATCCTTGGCATTTACGGCCAAAGTGTTCAAGCAAGAAACCGTTGCTGTCGAGCTTACCCCAGAAATTGTTATTGAAGCCGCAAGCTGGGCAGGGAATCGTGATGATTTCACTGTCTGAATCTGGTTTAGGGTCGCCGACTTCAGGTTGATAAAGGTCGTAACTGTTACCTGCATAGTCGAGCACCAAACACTCTTTTTTGCCCGGAGATAAACGTAAACCACGGCCAACGATTTGTTGGTATAAGCTGATGGATTCTGTCGGGCGAAGAATTGCAATTAAATCCACATGAGGGGCGTCAAAGCCGGTGGTTAATACGGACACGTTGACCAAGAATTTGATTTTGCGTTCTTTGAAATCATGGATGATTTGGTCACGCTCTAATGTGGGTGTGTCACCAATGACAATCGCAGCTTCACCTTCGGGTAGTAAGCCTAGGATCTCTTGAGCGTGCCTTACGGTTGCTGCGAAGACCATGATGCCCAGCTTGTCTTGGGCGAGGTGAATAATTTGATCGACAATCTGTGGTGTGGCTCGTTTCGATTGTTCGATCACCATATCTAGCTCGGCTTCTTTGTATCGACCTGTGCTCGCAGGTTTTAATTGTGAGAAGTCATAACTCAATACTGGCGCATCTATCATGCGGGCTGGTGTTAAAAAGCGTTCGTCGAGCAGGTAGCGAATCGGCAACTCAAAAATACAATCTCTGAAGAATCTTGGTTCTTCTGAACGCACTTGTCCGCGGGTGTGGTATTGGTAAATCCAACCCATACCAAGGCGATAAGGGGTTGCCGTTAAGCCAAGTACCTTGATGCCCGAGTTGTTTTCACGCAAGTGAGTGATCACTTTCTGGTAGCTACTGTTCTTTTCGTCGGGTACTCGGTGGCATTCATCGATAACCAAAAGTGAAAATTGGTTAGAGAATGAATCGAGGTTGCGAACTACAGATTGAACCGATGCGAATACCACTTGTTGGTCGGTCTCTTTTCGGCCTAATCCTGCAGAGAAAATTGAGCCTTTTAACCCATAACCTTCATACTTTTCATGGTTTTGCTCAACTAGCTCTTTCACGTGGGCTAGTACCAATACACGACCTTTCGCAAGCCTTGCCAACTCAGCGATAACCAAGCTTTTTCCTGCCCCTGTCGGTAGCACGAGAACAGCCGGTGTTTGGTGTTTTCTGAAGTAATGAATGACTGATTTTACTGAGTCTGCTTGGTATGGGCGGAGTGTATACATATCGCGTCTTGTAAAATGGAGAACAAATAGTGTGAAATAGCTCAACTAATCGAGCAAAGGTGACTATAATACCCGACTTAGATTAGTTGAGGTATTCATGCGTTTAGATAAATTTCTGTGCGATGCACTAGGCATTACTCGAAAAGAAGCAACACAATTATTAAAAACAAAGACTGTGACAGTAAATGATGTCATGCAAAAAAGCGGTTCAGTTAAAGTAACTGAAGAGTGTGTTGTGGAATGGCAAGGCAATGAACTTCGTGTTCAAGGCCCACGTTACATTATGTTGTATAAGCCAGAAGGCTTTGTTTGTTCGCATGAAGATGGCTCAAATCGCACCGCATTTGAATTGCTTGATGAAATCAAAATGGACAGGCTGCACTTTGCAGGTCGTCTAGACGTTGATACGACAGGCCTAGTACTGATCACTGATGACGGTAAATGGTCTCACCGTATTACCGCACCAAAACACAAGTGTGAAAAGATGTACCGTGTGTGGTTGGTTGATCCAGTAGAACCAGACTACGTTGAAAAATTCAAAGAGGGCATCCAGCTTAAGAGCGAAGATGGCCTAACACTTCCTGCGCACCTTGAAGTGCGTGCAGAGCGTGAAGTGCTATTAACGATTCACGAAGGCAAATACCACCAAGTAAAACGCATGTTTGCAGCACTTGGTAACAAGGTAGAAGCACTACACCGTGAACGTATTGGTGAAATCGAGATGGACGAATCTCTTGAGCTAGGTGAGTACCGTTACCTAACGCAAGAAGAAGTTGATTCTATCTGGAAGTAACCTTTAGCTATTAATTTATAGCGCTCTCGTTGCAAAGCCGACCAAGGATAGCGTCGGCTGATGATGTTGACTGGTACTAGGAAAGTCTCAGCCAATCTTTTGACTTGCGTGTTCACGCTGGTCCTAGCTTTATCAGTTAAACATTCGGAGAACCATGCAGACATCTACCCCACAGAGCCCAAGCTCTCAACCAGAAACTCCTCAATTAGGCTTAGTGCTATTTTTGATTCTCGGTGCGATTGGTGCATTGACGCCGCTCGCGATTGATATGTACTTGCCTGCGATGCCGACCATTGCCAAAGATCTTGGTGTAACTGCGGGCGAAGTACAGATAACGCTAACCGCTTATACCGCAGGTTTTGCGTTGGGTCAGCTGCTGCATGGTCCATTAGCTGATAGCTATGGACGTAAGCCAGTCCTCTTGATTGGTGTGTTCTTGTTTGCGATTGCTTCTGTGGTGAGTGCTACAACCCATGGCATTGAAGCGCTGACTTACGTTCGTACTGCACAAGGTTTTGCAGGCGCAGCGGCAGCTGTAATCATCCAAGCGGTTGTACGTGACATGTTTGATCGTGAAGATTTTGCGAGAACCATGTCTTTCGTAACCTTGGTTATGACGGTTGCACCACTTATCGCACCAATGATTGGTGGTTACTTGTCATTGTGGTTTGGTTGGCGCTCAATTTTCTGGGTACTGGCTATCTTTGCAGTGATCGTCATTCTAGCGGTATCGATGAAGATCCCTGAGACGCTACCGGTAGAAAATCGACAGCCACTACGTTTCAAAACGACGATTCGTAACTACGCTCGTTTATGTAAAAACCCAACGGCAATGGGCTTGATTTTTTCGGGTGCATTTTCATTCTCGGGAATGTTCGCATTCTTAACCGCTGGTTCGTTTGTTTACATCGACATCTACGGTGTTCGCCCAGACCTATTTGGTTACCTGTTTGGCTTGAACATCGTTGCAATGATCTTGATGACGAGCATTAATGGCCGAATCGTGAAGAAAGTGGGTTCTCACGCGATGCTTCGAGTGGGTTTAACCATTCAGCTGTTCGCAGGTTTGGGGTTGTTGGTTGGCTGGTCATTAGATATCGGCCTGTGGGGTATTGTGCCATTCGTGATGCTGTTTATCGGCACACTGTCTACCATTGGTAGTAACTCAATGGCACTGCTGCTAAGCGGGTATCCGAATATGGCAGGTACAGCATCATCACTCGCGGGCACATTAAGATTTGGTACTGGTTCTGTGGTTGGGGCAATTGTCGCAATGCTACCAAGTGATACTGCAGGCCCAATGGCTATGGTGATGGCAGCATGTGCAATACTGTCAGCATTACTATATTGGACATTAGGAAAGAAGGCATAATGTCAAAATACTATATTGAAATTCAGAAGCTTGTGAACACCGCACTCGGTGAGCTTTACGCGCTACACAAGTCAGGTAAAGCGATTGACGCACCTATCGCAAACAACCTATACCTTGTTCGCTGGGTAACTAAAGCAATCAAAGCACAAGCGTATGATCGTGTTGTTGTGCCTGATTTGGTTCGCTGGCAAAAGCAGGGCCGCTCAAAGGGCAACAACTCTGATTTAACCTTTACGTTTAAGCGTATTTCAGCGTTTTACGCTCAGTTCTTCCCTGAAGGTGAAGAGCCTAAAGCACTAAAAGACAGTGACGTTGAAGCCTTTATGGACAAGATGTACGAGATGGGTTGGAGTGTATCGAGCGAAGATGAGCTAACTACGGGTGGCAAAATTCAGTTCTTTACCGATGGTGAGCACTCATTCGCGCTATGTGGTAAGCAGTGTGATGACTCTTTTGACGGTGAGTTGATGGTTAAGCCGATGAACTGGTTTGTTCGTGGTAACCACGCCGAGTTTATCCAAGCGGCGATGGATGCGGGTTTCATGCTTCACAAAGTGACGGACTACAAGTCTGCTGTGAAGTACCACGGTGAATACATCGTGTACCCAGCGAACCAAGGCAACCAATTGGCTGAGATCCCAATTAGCTTTGTTGGCTAACGGATAGATACGAGATTAGAGATACGAAGAGCGGAATTATTCGCTCTTTTTTTGCTTCTCATAGCGCCTGTCGCCACTCGAACCGCGCATCTGCTTTTTGATCTTTTCGCACCTCGTCACCCGTATCTCGAATCTGCTTTTAGCCTCTTCGCATCCCGTTACTCGAATCTCTCATCTATTTTCTCGCTTGCTTCTCTATCGCTTTTACCATGCCTTTAAAGATAAATAGATGAGCTGGCATCATTGCGAACCAATACAGTAACCCCAGAAAGCCTTTAGGATGCCACCAAGCGGTGATGTTTAACTCGCGTGTGTCTCCGTTATCAGAAACTGTGATTTCCAGTCGCCCTAAGCCCGGGCCTTTCATCCCGAACAGCAGTGATAAGAATTGGTTCTCTTCACAGCGAATCACTTTCCATGAGTCAATTTTGTCGCCTACTTTTAGTTTTGGCCCTTCTGGCATTTGTCGAACGGGTACACCGCCACCAAAGAGAAGATCTAACCACTCCCTTGTGCGCCATAAAGCGTTAGCGAAGAAGTAACCCTGTTTAGGGCTTCCAATCTGTTGCGCTACGTGCCAGAGCGATTCTAGTGAGGCTGTCGACGTGATACTTGCACCTGTCTTTTTCGGATAGTAACCGTATCCCGCTTGCCAGCGTTTAAAGGCGGTTTTATCAAAGCCCCACACATTACTTTTTACGAAGTTACCCTCAGCATGAATCGCTTGTTCAACCATGCTCTCGAACGACACGAGCTTTTGCGGGTACTTTTCTTGGATGGTGGTCGAGTTGGCTATGAAATCATGCTTTAAACCTGCGAGCAATGCTCTCCCTATGTTGGAAGGGACAGAGGTCACCACGCCAAGCCAATAAGAGGCGATCTTAGGCGTAAGTAGGGAAGTTGCCCATAATCTAAGTGGACGGTCGGCAGTTTTGGCGATATGCGCGAATTGATTGCGATAAGAGACGATATCTGGACCGCCAACCTCAAAGGTCTGGTTGTCGCTTGGGGTATCTTGCGCAAGCTTTAGTAAGTAGTGATTGAGGTTTTTCAATGCGATAGGGTTAGCTTTCGAGTCTACCCATTTCGGCGCAATCATGATTGGTAGGTTGTAAACGAAGTCTCGCATTATCTCAAAGGCCGCTGAACCAGGGCCGATGATGACGCCAGCTCGAAGCTCAGTAACGGGAACCGATCCTTTACGAAGCACTTCTCCGGTTTTCTTTCTCGCTTGAAGATGCTCAGAATCGCCGGTTTGAGGCTGAAGTGAACTTAGGTAGATGATGTGTTGGTTTTTAGGACCAAGTGCGGAGACAAAGTTACGGGCCAGGCTTAACTCGTAGTCAATGAAATCATGACCTTCCGCCATACCATGGACAAGGAAGAAGATTAGGTCAAAATCAGGGACTAAAGCTTGTGTTGCCGCTTGGTCAGCCAGATCGAGAAATTCAAGTGATAAATTCTTATGAGGCTCGGTTCGCGCTTTTAAGTAGTCGATGTGCCTTGCTGCAGCGGTTACTTGATAACCTTGTTCTAGCAGCAGAGGAAGCAGCTGTGAACCAACATATCCAGAAGCGCCTAAAACCAGTACTTTCTTCATCGTTACTCCATGTATTGCTTATCAAACCATCCTTTGTTCATACTACGCTAACTTCTCGACAAAACCAATTGAGCCTGAGTAATGAAAAAGCCAATAGAAAGAATCTATTGGCTTGAGTCTATCGGTTATATCGAACCACTTCGATTGGCATAAATTAGCTTTGTTGCTGAGCTTTAGGGCTAAGGTTGTTTCCTTTATATTCGCCTGTCAGCGTCTTGAGAAATGCCTTGATAGCATCGACTTCCTCATCATTCATTTCGACACCAACTTGATATTTACCCATATCGAAGATCGCTTGTTCTAGCGTCTCTGCATGACCATCGTGGAAGTAAGGTGCTGTGAGTTCAATGTTTCTAAGCGTTGGTACTTTGAACTTATGCTTGTCGGATTCAATCGCAGTGACGTTGTACCTTCCCAAGTCTTCTGGGGTGATATCTGTTCCTCTATCTGCAAAGTAGTCCGCTTTCATGCCCATGGTTTCAAAAGTTTCACCACCCATAGCTTCACCTGTGTGGCAAGTATCGCAGCTGTATTGTTTAAATAGCGTTAGTCCATATTTTTCATGGTCGTCTATCGCATTGGAATTTCCCGTAAGGTATTGGTCGAATCGACTGTTCGGTGTCACCAAGGTTTTCTCAAACTCAGCAATCGCATGCGTGATGGTGTCACCGGTGATCTCACCATCATAGGATTTGTTGAACTTAGCGACTAACTTGGGATCACGGCTTAGCTTGTCGATGATCTGTTGCCAACCTTCAGAGCCCATTTCGATAGGGTTGAATGGAGGACCGCCAGCTTGGTCTTGCAAGTCACTTGCTCGACCATCCCAAAATTGCAATTTGTTGTACGCCGAGTTGAAAACTGTTGGCGCATTGATTCCACCAACTTGGCCGTGAATACCAACAGAGCCGACTAAGTTGTCGACACCACCTGTGTCTAATCCATGGCAAGTCGCACAAGAAACCGTGTCGTCACCGGATAGGCGAGTGTCATGGTAGAGTGCTTTACCCAGCTTAACTCCGTCTTCGTTTACCTCAAACTGAGTGTAGATTGGCTGAAGTGTGCCTTCTCTTCGACTGTCATCTACCGGAGAATCTTGGTGAATCTCTGCTCTTGTTTGGCGTATCCATTTTAACAAAGTGTGCTTTTCTTCATTTGAAATGCCAGCAGACCAATGCATCGATTGATAGAGTTTAGGTGGCATCGAACCGTTGTAAAGTACCTTTTCAATACGAGCAAGTGCTACTTCGGATACTGGTTCATTATTCTGAATACCATTGAAGAGTTGAGTAATTTCAAAGTGTTTCATACCTGTTTGTATGTCGGCATTCATGAGTGGTTTTGCAATCGGCCATTCCGAGTAGAAAGGCATTTCGCTTTCGTTGGTGTGGCAGTATGCACATCCTTTATCGCTGAGTACTTTCATCGCTTGGTAGTCCAAAGATGACTTATCCAAAGATGAAAATTGCGCGAGGCTTTCAGCGGCAAGACGTTGGTCGTTTTTATCAACCGTATAGACCATGCCCAGATAAGCCAAGATGCCAACACCCGCCAAACTCATTATTAGTTTTTTATTATTCATTTTAACTCCCTATTGAAACTGGGGTGGAAGTTATTGAATTAACGGCAGTTTATGAAATGACAAAAAGGAATGAATATTAATCGAATAACTAGATGGTCAAAAATTTAACGAAATAAAGCCATTTAAATCATGTGGTTAATTAGGTTTGTGAAAATTGGTAACAAATTCAATGAAATAAACATCGGGACTAACTTTGATTTCCATCAATTTAGCGGTAATCCAGATTAAGTTGGGCGTTTTATATATGGTGTATGTTTGATATTCACGTTTTATGGTTTGTTTGATAAACGATTCGACTTTCAAGTCGGGAGTAGCACGTTTTCTTTGCTTAGATTGGATGAGTGAGACAGTCAAAGACGTTATACGGAATTTTATGCATTCAGTATGATTTATGTATGGTTGAATTTCGAACATTGATATACTGAAAGAATAATCCTTTTGCCATCAACACGTTCCGTTCAGGTGTGCCTATGCTGCTCTCTTCAATTATCCATCATACACGCGGCGACTTTGTTCGCAGGCTGATTGCTATTGCTTTGCCAATCACCTTGCAGAGCATCATGTTTTCAAGCCGAGGCTTGGTGGATGTGCTGATGTTAGGCCAGCTTGGAGAAGCTGATATTGCAGCGGTTGGTGTCGCAAGTCGAGCGATGTTTGTGACGACTATTATGCTGGTGGGTGTGACCACTGGTGGTGCTCTGCTTACTGCCCAATATTGGGGAGCCGGTGATAAGCAAGGGGTAAGGGAAAGTACCGCATTAACCTGGTTGGTTTCGACCCTGTTTGCTCTTCTGACGATTGTCTTCTTTGTCTCTTTCCCTGCTCAAATTATGGGTGTGACGACCGATTCTCAAGAAGTGATCAGTTTAGGTGTTGAATACATCGTCATTACCTCTTTTAGTATGTTGGCGGTGTCGTGCGTTAGCAGCATGGCCGTTGGCTTACGAGCGATGCACAAACCTGGGTTAAGTACCTTCTTCAGTGGTATTGGTATCCTGTCCAACGTGTTTTTAAACTGGATGCTGATCTTCGGTAACCTAGGTTTTCCAGCTCTCGGTATCAAAGGTGCTGCGATAGCCACGGTATTAAGTGGCGCTATCGAAGTAGCGACCTTGTTTGGTTACCTCTATTTTTCTAAACACTTACTTGCCTTCAAGCTCTGTGACATCAAAGCTGCTGCAACGGTAGATAAAGTCGTGCGCTTCTTGAAGTTGTCGCTGCCTACAACCTTCAACTTCTTGGCTTGGGCTGGTGGGTTGTTTGCTTATCATGCCATCATGGGACAATCCGGTGTGCAAGGCTTAGCAGCACTTTCGGTGATGACACCAGTTGAATCTATCTCATTGAGCCTGTTGATAGGGATGTCGAACGCAGCTGCGGTATTGGTGGGGAACCAACTCGGCGCCAAGAACAACGAAGCGGTTTATTACCAAGCGCTCGGTATTACTATCCTATGTTTCTTAACCAGTATTGTGGTCGCGATTTTCCTCTACTTTGTGCAAACACCAATTTTGAATGCGTTTAGTGCATTAACAGAAGAAACCCGAGCACTTTCTGAGAAGTTTATTCTGATCCTTAGTGTCGGCATTGTTATTCGCTCAATTCCGATGACTGTAATTGTTGGTGTGTTGAGAGCGGGTGGCGATGTTAAGTTCTGCCTTTACCAAGACCTGATAGCACAGTGGGTGATTGGTATTCCGTTAGCGGCTATCGCGGCTATTTACTTTAAATTTCCACCTGAGTGGGTGTACTTACTTTTCCTCACTGAAGAGGTGATTAAGTGGAGCGGTTCGCTGTATCGCATGAAAACAAGAAAATGGATTAAAAACTTGATAGGAAGTTGAAGTAGGGCGCATCAATCGCATCACTTTATCGTTGGCATGTGATCTATCTTTCAAAATACTTCCTCCTAACAGGGAATTAGTGTAGATTCTCCTTCCAAATTCTAACTAATGCGAGCTGTTGAATGTTAAAGCTGTCAGACCTATGTAAAGGCTATGTTGATGGGGGGGAATTCCACCCTGTTTTGCAAGGTGCTGAACTGACATTGAATCAAGGTGACCAACTCGCATTAATGGGCGAAAGCGGCTCAGGAAAAAGTACTCTACTCAATCTAATTGCAGGTTTGGATCTCGCTGACTCTGGCGAAATCGTTTTTCCAAATTTCAACATGCACGATTCTACCGAGCGTGAACGCACTGCTTATCGTCGAAATAACATTGGCCATATCTTCCAGCAGTTCAACCTATTACCAACGTTGAATATCGCAGATAACATCCGTTTTTGCCGTCAACTAAAAGGCTTACCTGAAGATAAAGGTTTGTGGAGACAGATTCTTTCTGCTTTAGACCTTATGCCTCTACTTGGTCGTTATCCAGAGGAAGCTTCGGGTGGTCAGCAACAACGTGCCGCGATCGCTCGAGCCTTGTATATGGAGCCAAAAATCTTATTGGCCGATGAACCGACAGGTAGCCTAGACGAGCGTAACGCCGAAGCGGTAATGCGCTTGCTGACCTCTTTAGCACGCCAATTAGAATGTACGCTACTGTTGGTAACGCACAGTGAAAAAGTTGCCCTGCATATGGACGGCCGGATCCGCCTACAAGGAGGACAGCTGCATGTTATGGCCCGTAGTTAAGGCGCTACTCGGTCACTATCGACGTTACCCTCTACAAATTATCTTGGTATGGCTAGGCTTAACTCTTGGCGTATCACTATTGGTTGGTGTTACTGCTATCAACCAACACGCCAAGCAAAGTTATGCGCATGGCGAAAAACTCTTTTCGAATCCTCTTCCTTACCGTATTCGACCAAAACACAACGCCAATAAAATTCCGCAAGGTTTTTACATCCAGCTTCGCCGTGAAGGCTTTCAACAGTGCTCTCCTTTTGATCACCATCGTATCACTGATGAAAATGGCGCGAACTTCATGTTGATTGGTATCGACCCTGTTTCGATGCTTCAACTCCAACCGGGCGTGGCGTTAAAAGATCTTAATACGTTGAACCTGATGAAACCGCCGTACCCAATCCTTGTGAGCGACGATCTTGCTGAACACATGGAGTGGAAGAACGGTGACTACATCCACCTTATGGATGGTTCTCAGCTTGGCCCATTAATGGTTGATCAAAACAACATCATTGATGGTACTAGGCTGATTGCTGACATTTCGTTACTTAGAATGTTGAAACGCAGCGCTGGTTTGTCGGTGATTGCGTGTTCAGACATGTCTACCGAAAAGTTTGAACGACTCAAGAACATGCTACCGAATGGCTTGACGATTTCGCGTAGCTCTAAAGCAGAACTTGAGTCACTCACTAATGCATTCCACTTAAATCTAAAAGCGATGGGCATGCTGTCTTTCGTCGTAGGTTTGTTTATTTTCTACCAAGCGATGTCGTTATCATTTATCCAGCGTCAGCCGTTAGTGGGGATCTTAAGACAAACCGGTGTATCGGGTTGGCAGCTCACTAAAGCACTATGTTTAGAGCTATTGATTCTGGTTTTACTGAGCTGGATCTGCGGTAATGTCTTTGGTGTGATGTTGGCTAACCAACTGTTACCTGCTGTGTCTTCTAGCCTTGGCGACTTATATGACGCCAATGTTGGCTTAACGATTGACTGGAATTGGCGTTGGAGCGGTTACAGCTTGATGATGGCATTGATTGGTGCTTTCTTAGCGTGCGCATGGCCATTGGTTCGCTTACTTAAATCTCAGCCGATTCGTTTGTCTTCTCGCTTATCCCTGATGCGTTTCGCGGGCACTGAGTTCACTTGGCAAGCTTTGATAGGTTGTGGTTTCCTTGTTGCTGCTGTTGCGGTTTACCAAGCGCCACAAACTCAAGAGTCTGGTTTTGCCATCATTGCTTTAATGCTGGTGAGTGTGGCTCTGTTTACACCGTTCCTTATGTGGAAGCTGTTCAACAGCCTCTCTTACTCACTGCGTTGGGTCCGTGCTCGTTGGTTCTTTGCTGACGCTGCATCTAGCATGAGTTACCGCGGTGTTGCGACTATGGCCTTTATGTTGGCGTTAACCGCGAACATTGGTGTTGAAACCATGGTCGGTAGTTTCAGAGACACTACGGACAAATGGCTAACACAGCGATTGGCCGCTGACCTCTATATATACCCAACAAACAACGCAGCAGCACGTATGAGTAACTGGTTGTCAGAGCAGCCAGAAGTAGACTCTGTGTGGTGGCGTTGGGAAAAAGATGTCGCTTCTCCAGTAGGCAGTATTCAAGTGGTGAGCACCGGGCCTTCAGAGGGCGAGCTTGAAGCATTAACGATCAAACTCGGCATACCGAATTATTGGTATCACTTACACCACTCTAAAGGTGTGTTGATCAGTGAATCCATGTCGCTCAAACTAGGAATTCGTCCTGGTGATTATATTGATCTCTACGATAATCTAGGCTCTGGTTGGCAGGTCGTAGGTGTGTATTACGATTATGGTAACCCTTACCACCAAGTGATGATGTCACATCGCAACTGGCTATACGGCTTTGCAGGTCGAGGTAATGTAGGGCTTGGCGTCATACTGAAAGATGATGTGAATGCAGTGGGGCTTAGAAGCCGACTGGAAAGTGTATTTAGACTCGGTTCTGAGCGCATATTCGATAACAACAATATTCACAGCCAAGCGATGCGAGTGTTTGATAGAACCTTCGCCATTGCTGATACCTTGGGTAACATTACTCTTGTGATAGCCGTGTTTGGTATCTTCTTTGCGACGGTCGCTGGTGAGGTTTCAAGACAAAGACATATATCGTTGCAACGATGTTTAGGCGTATCGGCGAAGGAGTTGATCCTTACCGGTAGTTTACAGCTGTTTGTGTTTGGGCTTATCTCTTCGTTAATTGCAGTTCCACTGGGTTTAGCATTGGCGAACTTGATTGTTGATATCGTTATCAAGCAGTCTTTTGGCTGGTCACTCGAACTACAAGTACTTCCTTGGGACTATTTCGAGACATTTGCTTGGGCAATGGCAGCATTGATGTTAGCTGGTGCTTTACCAGTGATGAGAATGATTCGGAACACACCGATGAAATCACTAAGGGATGCGCTTTAATATGTTTCTAAGGAATAGCTCAACCAAGTTAAGACATCGATTTTTATCATCTCTGTTGTTGATCGGCTTCTTCGGCATCTTTTTGAGTGTCTGGGTCTACTATTCCTATTTTGTCGACCCTGGTGAGAAAGGAGTCAACGAGGTCAACTCGGTGTTGGTCAGCGAACATTTCAATGTTTTCGAACCTGTGTTACCTGACCGAGGTGTATCACTTCCACGAGACTTCAAGTTCCATCCGGAATTTCAGCACGAGTGGTGGCATTATTTTGCGTCTTTGAAAGGGGACGATGGCAAAGAATATTCGGTTCAGTGGAGCTTCTTCCGCATTGCAACGGATGAGCGTGAAACACCGGGATGGCAGAGTCCACAAGTTTACATCTCTAATGTGGTGATTTCTTCTAAATCCAAAGTGTGGAAAGAACAGCGAATGGCTCGTGGTGGCATTGGCCAAGCGGGAATGACCAGTCGTCCATTTAGGATTTGGATTGATAATTGGAATTGGCGCTCACTGGGGAATACACCGTTTCCTGGTCGCCTACAAGTACAAACGGATACGTTTGGGCTGCAATTAGATACAGTGGCAAAAGGACCATATGTCCTTAATGGTGATAACGGCTACCAGAAAAAGCATGATTTACTACCTGT
Source organism: Vibrio sp. Isolate22 (assembly GCF_022398115.1). NCBI lineage: Bacteria > Pseudomonadati > Pseudomonadota > Gammaproteobacteria > Vibrionales > Vibrionaceae > Vibrio > Vibrio sp. Isolate22. The sequence goes on from NZ_JAKEUW010000058.1 coordinate 23,147, forward strand.
CGCGTCTTACAACTTTAGCGCGCCGTTTTTATCATTGAGTGGTGTACTGAACCTTGATGGCGTAGCTAAGGAAGTAGAAGGCACAGCTTGGGTACACAAAGAGTGGGGTAGTGGCTTACTTGGAGTCGGTCAACAAGGCTGGGATTGGTTTGTGTTTAACCTTGATGACGGTACAGCACTGAGCATCAACCGCTATCGCCATAATCAGCAGTTACCTTATGTGTTCGGAACGTTAGCCACTCGTTCTGGCAAGGTTTACCAGTTAACGGAATCTGATATTTTGATTCAGCCTTTGCAGAACACAACGCTAATGAATGGCAGACGAATGCCGCTTCAGTGGATCATTAACGTCCCTGAGCACGATATCAACCTGACTACACGTATCATACGCCGAGATATGTGGCTGCCATTTGTCATACCTTATTGGGAAGGGCCAATAATGGCCAGCGGCAGTCATGAAGCGACCGGCTTTATGCAGCTCACCGGCTACTAAAAAACACCTAAGGCTATCATTTGATAGCCTTTTTTTATGTTTCTTAGTTTTGTTAGCACTCAATGAATTGTGCATACAGGTGTGATGTTCTCATCTATACTTAAATTATGGTGCATAATAACATATATGGAATATACGACGTATTGTTTAGTATTTGTAGGAAAAACCGAAGTTAAACATCCAAAGAAGTGATTATCTATCGATAAAGCTTGGATATAAACTCATGGTTATTCTTTGTTATTCGTTTATTTAAATAATAAATATAAGGGCGAAATCATGACCGACGTCATCCGTGACTTCTTTAAAATGGAATCTGCTGGCGGCATCATCCTAGTTATCGCTGCGGCGATCGCAATGTTTGTAGCAAACTCACCACTGAACGAAATGTACCAGGGCGTCCTGCATAGTTACGTTCTCGGTATGTCTGTGTCTCACTGGATTAACGATGGCTTAATGGCTGTCTTCTTCCTTCTAATTGGCTTAGAAGTTAAACGTGAGCTTTTAGAAGGCGCATTAAAGTCTAAAGAGACTGCTATCTTCCCAGCTATCGCTGCGGTAGGTGGTATGTTGGCTCCTGCACTTATTTACGTGCTATTTAACTCTAGTAACCCTGAAGCGCTTCAAGGTTGGGCTATCCCGGCTGCCACTGATATCGCATTCGCGTTAGGTATCATGGCACTTCTTGGTAACCGCGTACCGGTAAGCTTGAAAGTGTTCCTGTTAGCTCTAGCAATCATCGATGACCTAGGTGTTGTTGTTATCATTGCATTGTTCTACTCAGGTGACTTATCAACACTTGCACTTACAGTTGGTTTCATCGCAACAGGCGTGCTGTTCATGCTAAACAACAAGCATGTGACTAAACTGAGCGCTTACCTGATTGTTGGTGCAATTCTGTGGTTCGCAGTATTGAAGTCTGGTGTTCATGCAACATTAGCGGGTGTAGTAATTGGTTTTGCTATCCCACTGAAAGGCAATAAAGGGGAGCACTCTCCACTGAAACACCTAGAGCATGCACTGCACCCATACGTAGCTTTTGCAATTCTGCCAATCTTCGCATTTGCAAACGCAGGTATCTCACTGGAAGGTATTTCAATTTCAAACCTGACAGGCATGCTACCTCTTGGTATCGCTTTGGGTCTATTGGTTGGTAAGCCGCTGGGTATCTTCCTATTCAGCTGGGGTGCTGTGAAAACAGGTGTAGCTAAGCTTCCTGAAGGTGTGAATTTCATGAACATCTTCGCGGTATCTGTGCTGTGTGGTATTGGCTTTACGATGTCTATCTTTATTTCATCGCTGGCATTTGGCCCTACAAACGCAGATTTCGATACGCTTGCTCGATTAGGTATCCTGATGGGCTCAACGACAGCAGCTATCTTAGGTTACTTCCTGCTAAGCATTTCTTTACCGAAAACTAAGCACCAAGAAGTAAAACTTTAATCGATAACTGGCTCGGCTAACCGTCTAGCCACTTCCTGAGAAATAAGCTAATTCTTGAGTAGCAACAGCCACTAAGCCATTCCCGAGAGCTATGTGGCTACAAATAACAAAAAAGCCGCGATGTGCAATCCTATCGCGGCTTTTCTCTTTTTATGCTTGTCTAGCTGTCTCTTTTTACGTTTTGTAATCGGATAATCTTTGCCTATTTTTTAAGTGTGGTGAAAATAGTCCACTCTTCAACGATTTGTTCGCTTAAGCCAACCACGGTTGCGGTTACTCTACGGTTCAAAGCGTGTGATGTTGCATCGTCACCGTCACTTTCTAAACGATCCTCACCGTAACCTACGACTCTAACTCGGCTTGGGTCGATGCCGTTGGATAGCAACTCATCTTCGACGTGGTGAGCGCGTTTCTTTGAGAGCTCTAGGTTATATTCGCTAGAGCCAACTTTACTTGCGTAGCCCTGAATTTCGATGGACGCACTTTGGTAGGTTTCTAAAAACTCAGCCATGGTGGTTATCTGATCTGAGAAAATCGGGTTCACTTCGTAAGAATCGTTGGCAAATAGTATATTGAGCTGTCTAACTTCTTCCGCACGTATGATCTCGCCACAACCTTCGTTGTCGACTAACGACGCTGGAGGTGTTGAAGGGCAGGCGTCTCTCGCATTGACAACACCGTCTTTGTCATCATCTTGCAGATCGGATATTTGCTCGGCTTCAGGTGTCTCAATATATTCCTCTTCTTGTTGGCTAGAACAAGCGAGTAGGGACATTGTTAGTGCAGGAAGCAGTAAGTAGGTTATCTTCATGATCAATACTCCACAGCCGTTGTCCACTCATCTGGAATATCAACCAGCAGAGCGTTCAATAAAGAACCTGTCGCATTCATTACTCGATACTTAGCATATTGCTCAGCGTAATGGGCATCTAAGTAATCTTTTCGCGCTTCAAACAATTCATTCTCAGTGTTTAGCAAGTCAAGAAGGGTACGTTTACCTATCCGGTACTGTTTGCCATAAGCGATAACCGTTTCTGATGCAGAATCCACATGGTCAGATAAGAAGTTCTTTTGTTGTAGTGTTAAGTCTAATGCACTCCAAGATAGACGAAGCCCTTCTTCGACCTGGCGATAAGCTCTGTCTCTCAAGTCTTTTGCTTTATTCAGTTGATAGGCGGCGGCTTCCGAGTTCGCGCTGTCTGTGCCACCATTGTATAGGTTGTACCGCATTCTCAGCATCGCTAATGTTTCTTGGCTAGAACCTTCGTCACCGCCAGCGTCATCACGCCACGATTGCGATGCCTCAATGGAGAATGTTGGGTAATTCACACCTTTTGATTGCTTGTATTGGAAGTGTGCTGAATCGACATCCGCGTTGGCGACTTTGATAACCGGGTGTTGGTCTAGCGCATCAACCAGTGCATCCGACAGTGAAAGTGGGATCATTGAAATATCGGCTCTTGGGTAAACTAAGCCGAGTGGCTCTTGACCCACGATTCTTCTAAATTGGGTGTGCGTATCAATAAGATTGTTTTGTGCAGCGAGTAGGTTGCCGTGTGCTTTTGCGATCCTCGCTTCGACTTGGGATACGTCTGCTGTTGAACCGATACCAGAGCTTGCTCGCTTTTTGATGTCTTTATAAATTTTCTTGTGTATAGCAAGGTTACTCTCTGACAAGGCTAATACCTCAGTCGCTTTTACCGCGTCTAAGTAAATTTGTGTAACTTCAAGCGCTTTGTCTTCAGCATCTGCCAATAGCTGTAACCGGACCGATTCGGTTTCTGCAGCAGTACGATCCATATCGTAGAGAGTCGCTGAACCATCCCACAATAATTGGGTGAGGGAAATAGTTGCTTCTTTTCTCATGAGGTCGGTATCTGGGCCATTGTTTGGCGCAGGGTTTATGCCCTCGTAACCAATCCCAGCATCTAAATCGATACTTGGTCGGTAAGCACCGCCAGAGGCATCATTTCGTTTTCTCACGCTCTCAAACTCGTTAAAGATACTTTTTATCTCTGGATTGGTTGCCAAAGTGATAGCGACAGCCTGTTCCAAGGTTTGAGCGGCGAGCGGTGTGGTGACGACTAAGCAACACATCATTGATAATTTAAACAATCTCAAAGTAGCTCTCCTTCTACTCTAATTGTCCCCTCTTTTTTCTCAACCAATGTACCCCGTTGAATTGAGAGCTGTGTACTAATCGAAGCTTAGGACATCTGTAAAAAAATGCGAAGTTTGAAGGCTTATTTTTGCCTGTAAGTGGCTATTGCTGTTGAACAATTTGATATTAGCTCTAATTGCTATCTCTTAGTGAGTTTATTATCAATAGTGGCACTACTAAATTTATGGAGTGAAGCAACCACATCTCTGGGTGGGTTTTAGTGCGTGTGTGGTTGGTTTTGGGCTGAAGTAGGAACTGAGTTATGGGTAGTGTGAACCTTAATATTCTAGGCCTTGCTAGCGGCAGTATTGTGCTTGACGCTCAGGGTAGATTGCGTCAATTAGCACCGGGCGAACAACCAGCCTCGAGTGATGTCGTGATTAGTGTTGCCGAGAACGAAGAGAATGTGCCAAGTGTTTCGGCACGATTCGTTGATAGCCAAGGACAACAGAGTGAGTTGGAGATTGATGACGCAATCGCACAAGTCGAACGTGCAATAGAGGATGGCTTTGACCCAACTGAGTTAGGTGATGAGTTTGATACTGCCGCAGGCGACCAAGGATCAAGCCTGACCAACAGCGGTCGGATTGAACGAACAGGTACAGAAAGCCAGGCAGAAACTGACTTTGAAACGTCAGGTTTCGAATCTCAAGGACTATCCGTGACTCAGTCACTGACGCTATTTAACATCATCGCGTTAGCACTTGTGTCTGGTGAAACTAATGCTGTTGAGTTAGAGCAAGATCAACCCATAGAAGTAGGTGGCTCACTAACACTAGATAAGCAAGGTGTTATTTTTATTGATCAAGAGGTCGTTGGTGAAAATGGCTTAGGTACTTTTACTGTGAATGCTGATGGTACTTGGACCTTTTTGGCAAACAACTCTTTTAATGAACTAGGTATTGGTCAACAGACACAAGATTCCACGATAGTTCGAACTTCCGACGGTGTTGAACAAAGAATAACGGTGACCATAGTGGGCACTGATGACCGAGCTATCGCGACCAACGGGTCAGGAAGCGTGACCGAAGATATCGGTATTAATGAAGAGATTAGCAAGTTACAGACATCTGGTGAGGTCACCATTAGCGATGTCGATAGCACAACGCCTACCTTTTTACCCAATAGCGGATTCGACGCGGGCAAGTCTACCAATACGACTCAGCTCGGTGAGCTCTCGATTGCTCCAAGTGGTAGCTGGATTTACAACGTCAATAATGATGACGTTCAATACATAGGGGAAGGTGAGTCAGTGACTGAAACTTATGTGGTTACTGCCTCGGACGGAACGACAAGTGAAATTACGATTGTTATTAATGGAGCTGACGACTCATCTGAGATTTCGGTCGGAGAAGGTGATAGTGATACAGGCAGTGTTATTGAAGATGTGGAAGTCGATGAAGAGTCTAATCATCTTGAAGTGACGGGCACTCTGACTATTACCGACAATGATCTAAACGACGTTCCACGTTTTAACCCAACAGGTGTGTTCACTTCCTTAGGCTCAACTGGCGTAAGTGCGCTCGGTACATTAGCTATCACAGAATCAGGCCTGTGGACCTATATGGTGAATAATGACCTAGTTCAGCATCTAAATACGGGCGAAGAGATTACGGAGCGATACAGCGTCACTTCGACTGATGGAGCTGAACATATCATCGAAATTACGATTAATGGTACCAATGACGTGCCTGTGGCGACAGGTTTCAGTGTTGATGCGTCTGGAGAGCCTCATCAAAGCGGTGGCGACGATGAGGGAGTCATTCAATACGGTGATATAGAAACTGCCATCACGTTCAATTCCACGACAGCTACGCAAGATCGGATATCAGACATAGAAGATGACCACAACGAGGTCGATCTACATATCGTGATTAAAGCATTGCCGACATCAGGCACCTTACTCTATACAAACAGCGATGGCGTTACACGTGAGGTCGTGGAAAGTGACGTATCTGGAGAAACGCAATTTGACCATTCCGGCTTAAGTTATGTTGCCGGTGCAGGTGAAGCATTCCTACTTGGTATCACAGATGTCCCTGATGATGACACGTCAGTGTCTGAAGACGGTTTTTATAACTGGGGTAGCGCGGTTGAGGGCTCTTGAGGAATGAGGCGTGAAGTCGAATTAGCCAATGGCAGCTCGATTTATGTCGAGATAGATAACCCTAATAATAAGCCATTCAAGCAATACAATGCTGAGCAAAGTCATGTGGGTTATGGGATTGGTGATAGTGACGGGCGTGGTATCAACCGAGATGAAACTCTAACCATAGACTTTACGCAGAACCCAATATCAGAGGTTCGATTTGGCTTAGATGGTTTAGGTCCCGTGTTTGAAGAAGATACCCCTAATGTTGTGAGAGCCGTTTTTTACTTTGTTGGTGGCGGCAGCGAAACGGTTGAATACGAGAAAGAACCCGGGGAGACAGGTGTTGAGCGATTATTCTATGAATTCACGTACTCTTCACCTGGTCAGGTCATTGAACAAGTCGAGTTCTCAAATCCTAAAGGGAGCTGGGAGCTTAGATATATTGGTGGTGACCTAGAAGTCAATCAAGACAGCTTTGATTACCAAGTTGTCGACTCTACCGGGGAAGTAAGTAGCGTTGAGACGGTTACGCTTAATGTGGAAGGGGCAACGGCTTATCAAGTTCTGAGTGATCCCGAATCGTCTAACTTTGTTGCGGGATTAGGTAACGAGATCTTGATTGGCAATGATGCGGATAACATTTTCGAATGGGTGGACTCAGCGCTCGATAACAGTGTCGATGTGGTTAAAGAGTTCATTGTAGGTGAAGACTTACTTGAGCTCAGTGACATTCTAGACGCGACAGGTAGCGATTCAGTCGATGATCTTATTCCCGAAATTGATGCTGAATTGCAAGGGGATAACTTGGTGATGAGCATTGAACACGATGGAGGTGAACAAACCATTGTTTTGGAGGATGTGAAAGATCAGTTAATCGATCATGTTGTGGATAGTAGCTTTGACAGTATTTCAGCGCTTAGCGAGCTAATCAAGAATGATGCCGCTTGATCGGAAAATTGAAGCTTCATCTATTCGAATAAATTAAAGCCTTAACTATTGAATAATTGTTGTGGGGATTTAGTGTCGAAGGAGCGCCAATCACAGGCAAAAAAAAAGGTTCATCGCGGCTTTCCGGGGAAAGCCGCTTTTATCTTCAAGAAGAAGTAGTCTGTATCTCGATACCCATACCCCATTCGCTTGATTAACTTTATTTTGTTGTTTATCCCTTCCAATGTGCAGGTGTTGAGCGGATAACTTGCCGATCCAATAATACCGTGAAGATAAGGCCTCAGTTTTCGTGCGAACTCTTTCAATGGCTTAATTCCACTTTCTTGCACTTGTGCCCACCATACCTC
>NZ_JAKEUW010000059.1:0-30179 GCF_022398115.1 Vibrio sp. Isolate22
AATAGCTTTAAAACTCTTTAGTAAATTTCCATATTTAAGGAGAAACAAACTCTGGGGTAACCACTTTTGGCAAAGGGGCTATTTTGTCGATAGCGTAGGGGTTAATGAAGAAATCATTCGACGCTATGTAAGACATCAAGAGAAAAAAGAGCGCGTGGAGCAGCAGCAACTGGCGTTGGACTAAACAAAGGCCCCCTTTTAGGGGGCTCACACAAAGCCACCTTCTTTAGAAGGTGGTAATTTACTTTTGGAGAACGAACAAATCCCCATGTCGCCTAATGGCTATTTTGAATATCGGCAATCTTTAAAATACGCGTAAATACACAGCGTTTATATTTAGAGAGGGCTTAATGGCTTGTAAATCACTTGCTGTAATAATGAGTGGATTATTATTAACGTCTACTGTCGCGATTGCTAATGAAGAAAGTAATCAAACAGCAGAGCAGGCAGCAAAGGAACTTGCAAACCCGAACACGGCTTACGCGAGCCTTAACTTAAAACTTCAATACTCTGGTGGATATGACGGAGGAGGGGACAGTTTTGCTACGGTTCTGCAGCCTACGCTACCTTTCCCTATGGAGAACGGCGATAAAATCATTTTTCGCCCGGCTATCTCTTATGTTCAGAATGATTTCAATGTGAATACGCCGACAAGTTCCCAACATATGGGCCAGTCGGGAGTAAGCGATATCTCTTTTGATCTAGCTTATGCGCCCAAAATGGAAGGTGGGACCATCGCTGCTTTTGGTGTATTTGCTTCGTTACCAACCGGCAGTAGTGAGCTTACGGCGGATCAGTTTGCCATTGGCCCTGAATTTATGTACGGCAAAGTGAGCGCTGAACGCGTTGTTGGTGTGTTCCCAAGCCACCTTTATGGTGTGTCTGGCAATGGTGCGGATCACTCTGATACTCGTATCAACAAGACGTCTACGCAATTGTTCTGGGTAGAGTTACTGGAAGGAGGGTGGACGATAGGCTCAGCGCCGACACTCTCGTATGATTGGAATAAAGATCAGGCTGAAATTCCGTTGAATTTTAGCGTAAGTAAAACAACGGTGTTGAACGGTCGTCCTTGGAAGTTTGGTATTGAAGCCAATTACTATATCGAGAAAGACGAAAAGACACGTCCGGACTTCATGTTGAGCTTTAATATCAGCCCAGTCGTTGAAAACAAACTGGCATCTTTGTTCGATTAATCTTGTTTTAGCTGGTTCGAAGAGAGGCTAGACGGTTGTCGTTTGGCCTTTTTTATTAAAACCAATAAGTTAGCCAAAAAGCAAATAAAGACACAGCTGAGAGCGTAGCAACCCGCTTACTAAACATAGTCTTGTTCCAACCAAGGCGAGTAACATCTTGCTCTGTTAGTTCTAGGTTGATTTGTTCGCAGTATCTATCGAGTTCGTTCATCGTCATCACCTTGTTAATCACTTCGACAACCAATATAACTGGATAGACGTGTTCGTATAAATCAATGATTTTCTAACAAGTGTTTAGCTAGTCTGAACATTAACTAATCTGTGCATCAATAAATCGGAGCTAACTGCAAATACCGATACTAAAAGATAATGAAAATAAAACAGGCTGAAACCAAGAATAAACTTAAAACAAACGATTCTTTTTGAAGTGAGATGGAGCATGTTCTCTATGATAGATTTCAAGCACTTAATTTAATTATTGGTGTATAAAATGGTACGAGTAGACGTCAGAAAACTATCTAACACACTGATCAGTGCAGGCGTTCCAGAGAAGAGAGCGGTGTTGCTTGCCAAAGCATTTAAAGATTCAATTAATGAAATCGATCCCGTCTCTCAATCGTATGTGAATAAGAAGATTGAGAAATCCAAAAATGAAACTCTTCAATACCTGCTGGCTTTTCTAGGGCTACAGATGATCTTGATTCCGTGTTTTCACTACATCATGAGTAACCTGTAGCATCAGGTACTAACCATCTTCCAGTTGAGGAACCTAATCGAACATCTCATTTGTAAGGAAAGCAATCTACTCAGCCAGTCGTCAATGACTGGCTTTTTTGTATCTATGATATTGAAATAAAGGCAATTGATAACTTGCATTGAAAATGCATGTTTAATAATATGTATTTAAAATATAGGTTATGATTAAATCTAACTGTGTGGGTAGCCTCGCTTATACGTGCTCATCTTCGCTTTATCTAACTTAGACTATCTATCAATGAAAATTAAGGGTTGCTATGCGTTCACTTTTTATCCGGATGAGGTTCATTCACTGGTTAGGGACATTATTGCTTTTTATCAACGCTACTTTTCTTACTGATGCTCTGGTATCCCAGATAATTCAATATGTTATCGTTGTTTTCTTGATTATCCACGATCTCGATGAAAAGTTCTGGGGAGTGGATTCACTCAATCATGTCACTCAATATATGAAGAACTTCGAGCGAAAAGATCTTTCCGTTGATTGTGATGTGAATAGTAAATACAACAGTGAAATGGACAGAGTTTTGAGTGTGATTAATACATTCCGAACCAACGTGAGACATGCGTTAATCGATATTCAAGAGCAGGCCGCTAAATCAGACAGTATTGCAGATCTCTTAAAGATTAAGTCGCAAAATATATCAGGGCGGATTCAAGAGCAGGACAGCCGAGTTAATGTCTTGAACGATCGTGTAGAAACGTTGGATCGAACTTCTCTAGCACTTCAAGAGAAAGCAGAAGAGACTCGCACTCAAGTCGAACATACCCAAGTTGGGCTTGAAGCTTCTAACCAAACGATGGGAGCCATGGTGAATGATCTAAATAAATATATTGAGAGCAATAACCAACTGCAGAGTAAATTTAAAGAGCTTTCACAACAGACACAGTCTATCGGTAGCGTTGTTTCGGTGATCAATACACTGGCTGATCAAACGAATTTACTGGCATTGAATGCTGCTATTGAAGCTGCAAGAGCAGGAGAACACGGTCGAGGCTTCGCGGTTGTGGCTGATGAAGTAAGAAATTTGGCGAAGTCCACACAGGATAGTCTTGATGAGATTAACCAAATCATCAACGGCATATCAGAAGCTGTTGTAGATGCAGGTAAACAAATGGAAGATCAAGCGTCGGCTATTTTTACGCTTTCGGACTATACAACAACGAGTCAGCAAGAATTGGACACCGCATGTGCCAATATTAGTCAGATTTTGAACTTGATTGGACAAGATTCAGATGAAGATAATGTGGATATTCGCCAGGTTAACCAACTCGTGAGTGAAGTAAGTCACGAGATTGAAGCACTTCAAACTTTGTCGAGTTCTAATGCTCAAGATTGCAGTGAACTGGAGCGACAGGGGCGATCGCTAACGGAAGCCACAGAAAACATTGTGAAACAGTTAGGTAAATTTAAAACTCAGTAATAAAATTGGTGGGCACAAAGGAGCCTTAGCATGAGAATTACCAGTTTTACCGATTATGGGTTAAGAACATTAATCTATCTTGCGTGTTTACCTAAAGATGAACTGAGCAGTGTCCCTAAAGTTTCTCAAGTCTACAAGGTCTCACAGAATCACATGGTTAAGGTGATTGGCCAACTTAAGAAGCTCGGCTATATCGAGGCTTTAAGAGGTAAAGGCGGGGGTATTCGCCTTGCGGTTTCACCTGAGCAGGTAAGAATTGGTCGTGTGATGAGAGAGTTAGAGCCACATACCGATGGCGTGGACTGCTTAAGCTCACTGTGTGTTTTATTACCAAAGTGTAAGTTGAAAGCAGCATTAGCCGAGGCCATGGAGAGCTTCTTTTCAACGATGGACCAATATACCTTGGCTGACCTTGTTGAAAATAAAGAAGTCGCATCCCAAATCCTCATTCAAATGAGTGGAGATGAATAAATACGCTAACAATGTGTTGCTTCTCTGGATATAAAAAGAAACCCCGATACTGTTCACTCAGTATCGGGGTTTTGTATTTTAAGAGGTTGGTAGGGGCTTAATTAACCCGCAGCAGCCTGCATGATTAGACCACAGATGTAAGCGCCGTATGTACCTAATGCGTAACCGAGTACTGCCATCAAGATACCTACTGGAGCCAATGCTGGGTGGAATGCTGCTGCAACTACAGGAGCCGATGCCGCGCCACCAACGTTAGCTTGGCTACCTACTGCCATGAAGAACAGCGGTGCACGAATGATTTTCGCCATCGCAATCATGAGCAGGGCATGGATAGTTAGCCATGTGATACCAATGAAGAAGTAACCTGGGTTGTCAAAGATTGCTGTAACGTCCATTTGCATACCGATGGTAGCAACCAGGATATAGATAAACGCTGAACCAATTTTCGATGCGCCACTGTGCTCTAGGCTACGTGTCGATTTGAAGCACGAAGCGATCAACGCGAACGTTGTTACCATAACGATTAGCCAGAAGAAGCCTGATGTTAGGCTGTATTTTGCTAGTTCTGGAGCATTCGTTGAGATCCATGGTGCGATTAAGTCACTGAAGAAGTGAGCAAGGCCTGTTAGACCAAAGGCAATCCCAGCGATCTTCATGAGATCGGTTGTTGTTGTCGGGCGAGCGTTTTCTTCTTGGTATTTCGATACCGTTTCTTTCAGCTCTTCGATTGAAGAAGTATCAGCTTTTAGCCATGCGTCAATTTTCTTCTGACGACCAGCCATAATCAGTAGCACTGCCATCCAGATGTTTGCACAGATAACGTCAACCGTAATCATTGCAGAGAACAGTTTATCATTTACCTCGAATACTTCTTTCATAGCAGCTTGGTTTGCACCGCCACCAATCCAAGAACCTGCTACTGTCGTTAGGCCGCGCCATACGTCACCAGAGACAAGGTCAGGGTTTACTTGGTCGATGATCAGAATCGCCAGAGGGCCACCAATGATAATACCTGCAGTACCAGTCAGGAACATGATGACGGCTTTTGAGCCAAGACCAAAGATCTTACGAAGGTCCGCTGAAATGATCAGTAGAACCAGTGCCGCTGGTAGTAGATAGCGGCTTGCTACGAAGTATAGTTTTGAGTTTGACGCATCGATGATACCAAAGCTGTTCAACAATGAAGGAACAAAGTAGCAGAGCAATAGGCCTGGAATGAATGAATAGAATTTTTTCAGTGCGCTGTTTTGGCTACTTTCCGTGATAAATACACCGCCAAGAATAACAGCTAACATGCCCATAATTACGGCATCATTAGTGATCATTATTATATCTCCTTTAAGGTGAGCGCATAGGTCTCACTTTTTTGATGGCAGGACTATACCGACAACTTCAATTCATTACAAATTGTAACGGCAGACACTCTTTGAAACATTTATGTTAATTGGAGTGGCTTTGATTTGTGAATCAGATACTTCAGGTATTGATTGTGCGAATGTTTGACTATTGGTTAGTAAGGTCGGTTTTGATATATGCAATGGTGTTCAACGCCCTGAAACTGGTTATTAGGATTTTAGCTGAGTTCAGTATAGTTAAAGGAAGTGCATATATAGCCGTGTTTTTAGTGTGGTTTATGCAGGGTGGGTATATTTCAAAAATGTAAAAAGTGAATTCATTTTTGAAGAGAGGGTCGAGATTAAAAATTATAACCTGATCACATTAATCGTGATTATTGTCCGCCTAGATGTCAATAAATGGCGCTTGTTTGCGGTATTTAGGGGCAATAGATAAAGAAAAAGCGGCCAAATAGCCGCTTTTAATTGGGTTTAAGAATCTAAGTCTATGATTCCTCTTCCTCAAAACCGTCTGCATAACCTTTTGGAGGCGGTGTCCAACCACGCTCTGAGCGAGAGTGCTTATCGGAGCGGTCTTTCTTCATGTCTTCTTTCATTGCTTCTTCAAGGTGAATAAATATCTGTCGATAGTTGTTGTCGTACCTTGGATTGTCTTCTGCTTCCGACCAAGCTTTGAATAGCTTTTCAGACTTACGGCTTTCAACACGTTGATAGGTCGATTTCTGCTGTTCTACGAAGAATGGATGGTGACCCAACGAGCGTAGGGCTTGTGCGCCCATTTCTAGTGCTGAGTGGTAGGTTTCTGATTCCACAAAATCAGCGCCAGCTTCTCTCAAGCGGTAACTATGACCACGGTCGAACGCACGAGCTAAGATTTTTACTTTAGGGTAGGTGTGCTTAACGTACTTGACCAGCTCCACGCTAGAGTCTTGATTGTCGATAGCCACAACAAGCATTGCTGCTTCTTCGATACCCGCAGTGTGTAATAGGTCGTGACGAGTCGCATCACCAAAGTAAGACTTAATATTAATAGAGCGCAGTACATCTACTTGGTTAGCCTGATGGTCCAGAACCACCGTTTTAACATCATTCGATACTAATAAGCGGTTAACGATCTGACCGAATCGACCGATCCCCGCAATGATTACTGTACCTTTCTCTTCGATGGTATCTTCTTCACGGTCATTCGACTTTTGCTCGTAACGAGGCAGAATCACTTTATCAAAGAGAATAAACAGGCCTGGCGTTAAGAACATCGAAAGAGCAACCACTAGTGATAGCGTTTGAACAATGTCAGCCGGCAATACGTGGTTTTGCGCTGAGAAGCTTAATAGTACGAACCCAAATTCACCGGCTTGCGCCAAGCTCAGTGTAAATAGCCAACGATCGCTGTTCTTGATTTTGAAAATCAATGCCAAGGTAAAAAGCACAGCTGCTTTTAGTAACATGACACCCAGAGTTAGCCCGATGATTAGGACGAAATCATTGAATAGAACATCGAAGTTGATTCCCGCACCTACCGTAATAAAAAACAGGCCAAGCAGCAGTCCTTTGAACGGATCGATGTTCGATTCCAGCTCGTGTCTGAATTCACTGTTCGCTAGTACCACACCCGCAAGGAAAGTGCCTAGTGCAGGCGATAAGCCGACAAGGCTCATCAGCGCAGCAATACCAATGACCAGCATCAGTGCGGTCGCTGTGAAGATTTCACGTAAACCAGAGCTTGCGACAAAGCGGAAAAGTGGGCGGCTTAAGAAGTGCCCGCCAACAACCACAATCGCGATAGATGCCGTAATCACAAGTCCATAAGCCCAACCAGGCAGACCAGCAACCAGACTTAACTCTTCATGGTGGTCAGAAGCTGAAGTGACCGCGCTTTGTGCAGCTTCGATTAATTCTGGTAACGCCAACAGAGGAATGAATGCCAGCATCGGGATAACGGCAATATCTTGGAATAAAAGAACCGAGAAGGCATTCTTACCGCCTTCAGTCTTAGATAAACCTTTCTCGTTGAATGTTTGCAGTACAATCGCTGTCGATGACAACGCAAAGATTAAGCCGATAGTGAGAGCTATAGTCCAAGGTTGGCCAAAGGCTAGAGCAATGCCCATTACAATAGCTGCTGTGCCTCCTACTTGTAAGCCACCAAGCCCCATCAAGCGGTTTCTCATTGCCCATAGCATCTTAGGTTCGAGCTCAAGACCAACCAAGAACAGCATCATTACCACGCCGAATTCGGCAAAGTGTTGAATGGTGGTGGTTTCTTCACCCACAAGGCCAATGATTGGTCCGATAACCACACCTGCGATTAAATATCCCAGTACTGAGCCTAAGCCAAGACGCTTAGCTATCGGCACCGCGATCACGGCGGCGACTAAGTAGATAAAGGCTTGTAAAAAATATCCAGTCATTCTTTAGTCCTTGTTGATGATTTCGTCGAGGTAGTGGTTTAACTTCGCGACTCTTTTTGCTTTTTTGTAGTCAATATTGCCCGAGACTAGCGACTCCAACAAAAACTTATAGCGCTCAACATGCCCGGTGATGCGGTTCTCTTCCAAGGCGGTTCGCGAGCCAAATAGCGCATAAGGTGCTAAATATTCCATACCACACAAAGCAGCGGTTTGTTCAAGAGGGTGGAGTAGCTCACGAATGGTAAAATGGTTGTAGCCGTCAGTTTGGTAGGCATCCTCTTTACCCCCCGCAGTAATGCTGCAAAGTAATTTCTTACCTTCTAACTCGTTGCCATCTGTGCCGTAGGCAAAACCATACTCAAGAACAAGGTCTTGCCACTCTTTTAGAATTGCCGGCGTTGAATACCAATAAAGTGGGAATTGGAAAATGATGATGTCATGGTCCAACAGGCGTTTCTGTTCACGATCGATGTTAATTTTGAATGTTGGATATTCAGCGTAGAGATCAACACAGGTCACGCCGTCAATACGCTTGGCTTGTTCGAATAAGGGTTTGTTTGCTTCAGAGCGATGCTGAGAAGGGTGGGCGAATAGCACCAAGACTCGATTTTTCGACATAAAGCCCTCTTTGTCCGTTAACGAATAATGCTTATTGGAATTATAGATATACAATAATAGAAGAATGATTGAAGAACAACGAACTAGCCCATACTTATCTATTTAGATACATAGGTTTATCGAGTACTTAATTATATAAAACACGCTCTGATTTAGGTGTTTTTCTTACCTTCACCCTACGACTAAGTAAAACTAATTATTCGTGAATAATAAAAGCGAATAAGCGTATTTTATGTCAACGTTGGTAGCGAACGTAAATAATTCAATCTCTCTACATAGAACAACAATGAATAAAGGAAAAAGTATGAGCATGGACTTGCGTAAACAGTGTAATTTGTTTCTTTCTGGTCACTTAGATCCGACTCCGGCACAAACATTTGCTCAGATGGCTGAATGGTGTGAAGAGCACAACATACATCACGATACCTACGGAGATGGCGAGTTCATCGAAGGCTTTGAAGCCAAAGTTGCAGAGTTGCTTGGCTATGAAGCGGCTGTGTTTGTAATCACAGGTACCATGAATCAACCAACAGCGTTAGAGATCGCCTGCCAAGAGAAAAGAAACCCGCTGGTTGCGATGCACGAATCGAGTCATATCTTACGTCATGAGCGCCAAGGGTATCAGCTCCAGAACCGCTTTAATGTGCTGCCAGTGGGCAATGTGTTTCGTACTTGGAATGTCGATGACTTGAAAGCGTGGCCAGATGAAATTGCAGCAGCGCTTTACGAGTTACCGATGCGAGAAATTGGTGGTCAGCTACCAGAATGGGAAGAACTCGAAGCGATTAAGCAGTATTGCAACGAACAATCCATTCATCTGCATATGGATGGCGCGCGCTTGTGGGAGTGTGGTGCATATTACCAAAAACCTTACATTGAAATCGCAAAGGGGTTTGATAGCGCTTATGTCTCGTTATACAAGGGGTTAAACGGACTTGGTGGCTCACTGTTGTTGGGTGATAAAGCGTTTGTAGCCAAGGCATCAGCTTGGATGAAACGACAAGGCGGTAATGTTTATCATCGTACGCCTTATGTTGTATCGGCAGCTATGCAGTTCGATCAACGACTAGCGCAGATGCCTGCTTTGTTTGAACGTACGAAACAAATCTACCAAATCTTATTGGACTACCCTCAATTCAAAGTGAACCCGCAACAACCGCAAGCGAACATGCTTCATCTTTATTTACCTGTGAGCTACGAAGACGGGGTTGCTTTAAGAGACAATATCGCAAGTAAGCATAAGGTATGGATAGGAAACCCAGCGATCTGTGAGTTACCGAATCAATGCAAGATTGAGTGGTATGTGGGGGATAACTTATTAAACCTACCGGATCATGAGCTGATCGATGTCTTGGACCTGATTAGCGAAGCTCTGATTTGAGTGCAGAGAAGCTGAATTGAATGTCGTGAGGAGTGCTTATTAGAATGAATACAGGCGGGCTTGCTTGTATTCATTCAGACAGAGATAGCGGTGAGTGTTACATATATTGGTTGATGTACACGTCGACTAGGAACATGAATACTGGAACGGTGCTAAGAACTCCGAAGAAGACGATAGGCACCCAGTTTTTCATTTTCTTTTTAGGTTGCTCTGTATTGTTCATAGTTTCGACCTTAAATTCGTTGTTGAGTCTGCGCTTTAGTTAGAACTGAATGGTATCAAATAAATTGAAAGAGCCCTATGTGGATTTAGTGTTTCGTGGCGTGCATCAAACACAGAAAATTGCGTTGATTCATAAACGGTTCATAAAGGCTCAACAATAATGAACCTATTGAAACAAGTACTGCCTTATTTGGCATAGTAATTTAATAGCATTCAGAGAGTTGGAGAATACAGAATGAAAACAATAGGTAACATCATTTGGTTTCTGTTCGGTGGCGTATTTATGGGATTGGCCTGGTGGTTCTTTGGGCTGCTTGCATTCCTTACCATCGTTGGTATTCCGTGGGGCAGAGCGTGTTTCGTTATGGGGAACTTCTCGTTCTTTCCATTTGGTCAAGAAGCCATTTCTCGTGATGAACTCACTAATGAAATGGATATCGGGACAAGCCCATTAGGTATGATCGGTAACATCATATGGTTCTTGTTTGCAGGTATTTGGCTTGCAATTGGTCATATCATGTCAGCGGTGGCGTGTTTCATTACCATCATCGGTATTCCATTTGCGATTCAGCACCTTAAGCTAGCGGTTATCTCACTGGCACCAATCGGTAAAACAGTGGTAGATAAACGCGAAGCAGAAGCGGCACGAGTAAGAAATTACAAAGGTTAAGAATTTGGTTTAACCTTTATCTGAAACCAAAAAGCACATCATTTGATGTGCTTTTTTTTGGTTCTTGGTTTGTCTTCTCAAGCTTATCTAACCGCTATACGTTGTTGAATAAGACTTCGATTCGAAGCGTGATATTGGCCTCTTTTGTATGCTTTTCGTATGGTTCGCGCTCCCATTGGTAGCGCGGAATGATTTCGTAAAATAGCCACTCTTTCCATACATTCTCTCGATAGGTGACCGACACTTGCGAGTATTCGTAGTGGTTATATGGCTCGCTAGTCGCGGTTATCGTGGCGCTGTATTGCAGAGCTTGGTCTTGGGAAAGGTAATGATACAAGGTGATTCCCGTACCATACTCCCAGCCTTTGAGGTCATCGTTGTAGCCTGCAAAGTTAGACCAACGCGCTAAGAAATCGTCACTTAATGAAAGATCAAAATCGATATCAGTGATCTCTCCCGTCTCTCTTTTCTCTTGATACACACGTTGAGTCAGCCGGAATACTGCATCTGTGGTGAGTGGGTAGGTAAAACGATAGCGAGCCTCTATTCTTGGGCGCAATGTCGCTTTGATATTGAAACTACTGTAACCCTTAGCATAGGCGTCATAACGAAGGCCAAGTGCATTCTCTAACTCTTCAGAGTCTTGTGGGAAGAAGTCTAAGAACTCTTCATCACCAACGGGCTCGTAGATTAGCTTTAGTCTTTTACTGACAAAGGGTAAATGTAAGCGAGCGTTTAGCTTGGTGGAATAATCAACGTCACCACCTTCAGAATAGATGAAATCATTGTACCAACGTACAGAGGTTCCGGCTCTGGCGTCTTCGGTAATACGGTCATCAACGAAGAAGTTATCGAACCATAGGGCTGGTTGGCAAAATTTGCTATTTAGGTAGTGATAGGCTTTTTCGACACGCGTGTCTTCTAACGGCTGACTGTGACAATCATCCGTTTCCTCTGCAAGAGCAGAGTGGGTAGCGAGTGATGCCAATAATGAAGTGCTAACTATCCAACGACTCAATGGAACCTGTTTGTCATTCTATGTATCAATAGTTTGACTATAACTAAGCAGTTACAACAATGCGACTTTTAATGATGTTTAACTGGAGTTGTAGTTATTTAAAACAGAGGTTTGAATCGGGTATGGCAGGCAAAGAAAACGGGCTCTGAAAGTGAGCCCGTTTGTTGGTTAGCTTATCAGTGACTTCACGTTAGATTACATTGCCGCTTCGAAAATCGCAGAGATTTCTTCGTGAGTCGCTTGTTTAGGGTTAGTAAAACCACATGCATCTTTCAGTGCGTTGTCAGACAATGTAGGAATGTCTTCTAGTTTCGCACCAAGTTGCGCGATACCTGTTGGGATATTCACGTCATTTGCTAGTTGAACAATCGCTTCGATTGCTGCTTCTGCACCTTGCTCTGGTGTCATACCTTCAACATTCACGCCCATTGCTTTCGCAACATCACGTAGACGCTCAGGACAAACTTGCGCGTTGTAGCGTTGAACGTGTGGTAGCAAGATAGCGTTACATACGCCGTGTGGAAGGTTGTAGAAGCCACCTAGTTGGTGTGCCATCGCGTGAACATAGCCCAGTGATGCGTTGTTGAACGCCATACCCGCCATGAACTGTGCGTAAGCCATTTGCTCACGAGCTTCAATGTCTTCGCCGTGTGCGACTGCTGTTCTTAGGTGTGCTTGTACAAGTTCAATGGCTTTAATTGCGACTGCATCTGTAATTGGTGTCGCTGCGATAGAAACGTAAGCTTCGATTGCGTGTGTTAGCGCATCCATACCCGTTGCAGCAGTTAATGATGCAGGTTTAGCAAGCATTAGCTCAGGATCGTTTACTGAAATAAGCGGTGTTGTGTGCTTATCAACGATAGCCATCTTAATGTGACGCTCTTCATCAGTGATGATGCAGAAACGTGTCATTTCTGACGCTGTGCCCGCAGTTGTGTTGATCGCGATCAGGGGCATCATCGGTTTTTCAGATTGATCGACACCTTCGTAATCTGCAATTTTGCCGCCGTTAGAAGCCACAAGTGCAATACCTTTTGCACAGTCGTGAGGAGAGCCGCCGCCAAGAGAGATAACAAAGTCACAGTCGTTGTTTGTTAGCAGCTCAAGACCATCGTTTACGTTTGTGATGGTTGGGTTTGGTTGAGTGCCGTCGAATACCACAGCATCCACACCGCGTTCGCCAAGAAGGTCCTGAACCTGCTTAACCACGCCAATTTGGTTTAGGATTTTATCGGTTACGATAAGACCTTTTTTAAAGCCTTGAGACTGAATGCTATCTGCAGCATCCTTTAAACAGCCAGTACCCATGAAGTTGATTGTAGGGATGTAAAATGCACTAGACATTGGAAAACTCCGGTTAATTATGATTTTTAATTGGCTCTATGTTGTCGGCAAACAACTGGTCGACCATTGATCTGGAACAACTTTGATTTCGAACTACCACTTTCTGGTTATTGGTTGTGATGGGGCTCATATAGCAATCGTTTTTATGGTTTTCTGATGTGTATATTGTCAGTTATGGATAGCGAATAATTGATAGATTTGTAGCCAGTATGTTGCTCTATAACCATGAAAAATAAAGGTTATTCAGACAGTGCCGGTTCTCGTTCTTCTTCTGTTCGCTCTTGAACAGAATCAGTACTGCACTCGACCTGAGTTTCTGATTGCTCAGGCGAATCTGACGCTTCTTGTGGCTCTTCATCGTAGTATTTGACCAGGAATGGGGTGAGCATGACGGATGACGGTAAGAAGTGCTTCATAGTACCTCCCGGTACAGTTCGTGTATTTCCTTTATGGTATTGGTTTAATATGTGGCAAAATTTGCGATACATCATGACTTGTTGCTTGTTTTCTATAAATTCTTAGAACTATATTCAGGCTCACAAAAATGGTAGTAGAATGCACACTTAACCGTGAGGTTAGGAAAGAACAAAATATAAACACGGCTCGATAGCGCGAATAATAGGACAGATAATGAAGTACGATTGGATATTCTTTGATGCGGATGAAACCTTGTTCCACTTTGACGCTTTTCAAGGAATGAAGCTAATGTTCTCACGTTTTGGTGTGGATTTTAGCGAGCAGGATTATTCCGTTTATCAAGAAGTTAACCTACCACTATGGGTTGATTATCAAGATGGCCGAATTACGGCTGATCAACTGAAGCACACACGCTTCGAAAGCTGGGCTGAAAAGTTAGAAACAACAACTGCAGAATTAAACAGCGCATTTCTAACAGCAATGGCGGACATCTGTTCTTTGCTACCAGGTGCAAAAGAGCTAATGGAATCGTTACAAGGCAAAGTGAACATGGGCATTATTACCAATGGCTTCACTGAGCTGCAATCGATCCGTTTAGAGCGCACTGGCATGACGGATTACTTCGAGCATGTGATCATTTCTGAAGAAGTCGGCGTTGCTAAACCAGATGCTGAGATCTTTGAACATGCACACAAGCTGGTTGGCTTGCCAGCAAAGCAGCGCATTTTGATGGTGGGTGATAACCCACACTCTGATATTTTAGGTGGCTTAGACTTTGGTATCGAGACCTGTTGGTTAAACAGTCAAGAAAAGGCGACGCCAGAAGGTATTAACCCTCATTACCAAGTGAAGTCTCTGTCTGAGCTGCAAGCGCTTCTGCTAGCGTAACGGCTCACTGACTTTAGCTTTATTCGGTAACTATTACTTTATTCGTTGATCACTAGGGCGTGTTGGTCTTTCGAGCTGATTTTTGCAGTGAGTTGCTGGGTATTTATACAAGGCAGAGGCTTTGATGTGTAGCTAGCCTACATGAGAAGCCGATAACGCAGTAGAAATGGCCAGCAAACGCTGCCCGGAGGGTTCGGTTAAAAGCGTTTTACTCTTTGTTGAGGGAGGTTTAGTTAGAATGACTAGGCTACTTCTACCTCGCTGCGATTAAAACGCTTTTATCTCGAACAAAACTTAACCACGGAAGTTCAACACGCCCTAATAGCTGAGTACAATTCTGTGCTCGGCTACTTAATTTCTACAGGTTTCACTTTTCGATTGTGGTACTCAAGCGTATTTATGCTTTAAGCTGCCACGATAATCACTCATAACAAATAGAAGGAATAAGCGTGCTGAAATCTCATCGCCATAGCTGCTACGGCATTGCTGCCATTTTACTTTGGAGCTGCTTAATTGCGTTGTCTCGTAGTGTGTCAGAGCAATTAGGCCCAATTGGCGGCGCAGCCAGCCTTTATACAGTGAGCTCACTGTTTTTGGTTTGCGTGATGGGGTTACCTAAGCTTAAACGCTTCTCAAAGTCTTATTTGTTGATTGGTGGCGCGCTGTTTGTTTGCTACGAGATCTTTCTGGCTTTGGCACTAGGCATGGCAAATAACCGACATCAGGCCTTAGAGATGGCGGTTATCAACTACCTTTGGCCAGCACTGACAGTACTGTTTGCGGTATTACTTAGCGATAAAAAGATAAATTGGCTGGTTTACCCAAGTATCTTTTTAGCTTTCTTTGGTGTGGCTTGGAGCATCAGTGGCGACCAAGGCCTCTCTGTTGAACAGATTGCGGCAAATATCGCGACTAACCCTAAAACCTATTCGATGGCGTTCTTCGGAGCGATTATCTGGGCGGTTTACTGTAACTACACTCAGAAAGTTGCGAAAGGGCAGAATGCGATTGTTCTGTTCTTTATTGCTACAGCTATCACCTTGTGGATCAAATACGCATTGAGCAGCGAAACCGGTATGGTGATGACGAGCAGTGCAGCGATTGATTTGGCTCTGGCTGGCGTGTGTATGGGCGCGGGTTACGCGCTTTGGAATACCGCGATATTGGGTGGCAACATGGTCTTTCTCGCGACTATGTCTTATTTCACGCCAATTTTTGCAACCTTACTCTCTTCTATGATTTTAGGTTTAACGCTGACTATCACATTTTGGCAGGGAGTATATATGGTGACGATTGGTTCACTGGCTTGCTGGTGGGTTACGAGAGAGAAAAAGCCGACGGTTAAGGCGTCGGCTTCTGAAGAGATTCAATCTCAATAGCAATTGTGTTTATCTACCGATTGCTGGGATGAGAATTAGCTCGCGATATTGAGGTTCAGTTGAAGCTCATATGGCATCTTAGATAGGCGTCGCTTTAGTTGGCGGCGCGTACGTTCAATATCATCGACCGCAATCGCTTGTTGGTCGTTGGTATGAATATCAACGTTGATTCTTAGCTCAGGACCAACCTTAGTCACACCGATTAGCTCCAAATCGTGTTCTGCTTCTTTGTCTACCGCGACAACATTCTTATCTACCGCGTCACAAATTTCTTTGTTTGCCGACATCATTAGTAGCTCACGCATCGCTTCTCTTAGCATATCGAACGGTACTTTGATGAAGTAGAAAGACATCAGCAACATCATCATTGGGTCGGCATACACAGCGTACTCTGCGAACGGTGAGAATGTCATTGACCAAGCCACGACGAAACCTGCTGTTACCGCGACACTCAATAGCGTATCCATTTGCCATTGCTTAGACTCAGCCTGAATCAAGCCAGATGAAATGCTCTTACTCTTGTTAGCGATGTACCACCACGCGTAACCACAGCCCAATACGTTAAAAATACCAAATAGAGTTGCGATAGAGGCATCAACTTCACGACCACCTGTCATCAAGGCGCCAATCGCTGAATACAGTGAATAACCAACCACAAGTAAAATGACAGCAGCTTTAATCGTGATGACGATAGGTTCAATAATCGCACGACCGAACGGGAATTCACGGTCAGAAGGGCGATTAATGTATTTTGAGGCAGCTAGTGACAATAAAGTTAACAGTAAGCTGATAAGAGAGTAGACACCGTCAAATACTATGACCAGAGAGCCAACGAGAAGACCCAACACCAATCCGCCAATAGCGAAGCCTGATGCTAAAAGGGCTGAGAACAATAGAACTCGGTTTTCGTTTTGGCTTTTCCTGTCACACATAATATTTTCCAGATGTTTTTGATAATTTCATTGTTCTAATATTGAGCGAGATTTTCAAACTTTATCTGATGATGTTTATGTTACAGAACATGGTTTTTTATATTATTCATTTTAATTCAGTTGTTTACATTAATTTTTAGGTGTCAGTAAAATTGACGATGACTGTTTTCGTGGACTAGTGTGCAACTGAATCAAGATCGCTTATCATTAATAAAACACATCATTGAGCGGTGTTTTATAGCGCGGTGAAGGGCATTAGCGCTTGGGATAGTGGGAAAGAAAGGATGGCTATGAAGTTTGATGATATTAGCGACAGCGATTTGTGGGCAATCGCTAACCCTATTATGGATAATTTGATGGAGGGCTCAACCAATGTGGATCATGCCCAACATTGTCGCGACTTTACTCAACGAATGAAGGACATAGTGACGCCTGAGTATTTAGAAAAGGTGTGTCATCATTATCAACACAGCAACGGCTTTTTTGCTGAGCGCGAACCTGTTGCGGTGTTTAGGCGCTCTGATTCCGTTGCTTTTATATGGAAGCAAGCGTACACCATTGCCAAAGGTGAATTCGTTGCTGAAATGGTGTTAGTTGAAGAAGACGGACGTTATCTAGTGGACCACGTGATGGTCTTCTAACCAGCCTCAATTAGAAATCGAACAAGTAATCACTCAGCTGGTCCGCGAGCCAGTTCATACCTGGGTGCTCTGCCATCCCTGCTGCCGTAAACATGCAGTAATCTTCTTGAGTTAGGCCGTACGTGTGTTTGATTACTGCTAATTCTTGCTCACGCAGCAGATGACGTATCAGCGGCTCTGGCATTACGCCCCATGCGTCTTCACGCAAAATTGTATCCAGCATAAAGTCAAAGCTAGAGAAACCAATGTAACGACGAGAGAAGGGCTCAAGCTCTGGATTATCTTTTTCGTTGAGATAAACCATGGTCGCTTGCATCGAATTTCTTAATACTTCGTCGGAGACGCGGCGCATTGCACTCAGGTCATGTCCTTTCTTACACACAGACATCATCCGAATCTTACCAAGTGGGTTATAGATGATTCGTGGGTCATCTACACGTTCGTAATCAACACCGAATGCAAAATCAACTTGTTGAGTTTCTACGAGGTTGGCTAAGTCACCACTTGATGCTAGAACGAAGTTGAAAGAAGTAGAAGGGTACTTGTTGTTCAGCGTGTGAGATAAATCTTGCCACATTTCATCGGGCAGAGAATCATCGCGAGCAATCCATATCTCGGCGTTGAACTCACCGGACACATGGAGGCAGGTTTGTTTAATACGCGCAGCGGTCACTAACATTCCTTCGCAATCTTTATAGATGGCTTTGCCTGCTTCAGACAGCTCGACGTGGTTGCCGCTACGTACGAAAAGTTCTACATCTAACTCTTTCTCCAAGGCTTTGATAGACATACTAAGCTTGGTTCGGTTGCATTCTAGCTGGCGAGCAGCTTCAGAGACTGATCCTAAATCAGCAACAGAACAGAAGGCTTGGACTTGAGATAGGTTCATTTCATTTCCAGATTGAGCGGTTGTTGGTGCATATTATATGAATATTGTGCTGACTATCTTAGAAATAGTCCATCTTTGCATGATAACTCTATGACGAATTGACTAATTTAGTTTACTCTGGGCAGGTTCCGAACCTACAAGAAGTAAAGATGGAGGCCATGATGGCGAAACAATGGGACGAGTACGCCGTTGATTGGGATAAAGATCCCGCGACCGCAGTATTCGCACAGTCCGTATTTGACCAGTTAACACAGCTCGTTGATTTAAACGGAACCCGTGTCCTTGATTTTGGTTGTGGTACAGGACTACTCAGCCAAAAAATATCTCCTTTAGCAAAAGAGATCATCGCACTCGACATGTCTGAAGGGATGATTGAAGAGCTAGACAAGAAAGAGCTATCCAACGTTGAACCGGTTGTTGATATTCTATCGCGCGGGCTTGCAGCTCAGCATCCAGCATTCCGAAATCAGTTCGACCTAGTAGTAGCATCGTCGGTTTGTGGCTTTATCCCGAACCTACAAGACACAGTAAGCCTGATTTATACGCTACTCGAAAATGATGGCACATTTGTTCATTGGGACTGGTGCTTAGAAAACGACAGCGATGATTACGGCGTAAGCCCTGAGCGTTCAGAGAACGTATTGAGTGCTGCTGGATTTTCTGTTGTTGAAGTCTCAACACCTTTCTCAGTTGATACCCCACAAGGCAAGCTAAAAGTGCTGATGGGCGTTGGGCGTAAGTAGTTCATTTGAAGCTTATGGCTAAGTGATTAACTAGAACTAAAATCCAAAGTACGTTTTAGCAAACCAATTAAAACATAAATAACCGAACCCACATCAACGGCCTTAGTGCCAGTTATGTGGGTTTTCTATTTCTAGTAACCTCGATAACTTATGTTTTAAACGTGTGGTTTCAGGGTATTGGAAAACACTAATTACAAATATATTATTTCCATTTTGGAAATGTAGCGTTGCATAGATTTCATTAGTGGAAATTAAATCGTCAGATATAGAATAAGCCCATAACAATACTAAGGGTTTAATCATGAGCCACCAATCTGCTTCTCCACAACTTTCAGAACAACAACAGCGCTTTAGCAATATCATTTCAGATGCCAACCTGTCGCCAAAACAGAAGTCGAGCTATCTTGCCTTAGAAGCTGAAGCGAGCCTACCGTACATGTCGGTAAGTCACGAAGTAGAACAAGCCTTACAACAAGGCGTGCTATGTGACATGTTTGAAGGTCACGCTCCATTTAAGCCGCGCTATGTGCTTCCTGACTATTCTAAATGCTTACATCAAGGCTCAAAGTATTTAGAGCTTAGCGCGGCAACTAATTTCGATGAAGCATTGAACATGCTTACCATCCTGTACCATCACGTCCCTTCGGTCACATCTATTCCGGTTTACTTAGGTCAGTTGGATGATGTGTTAATGCCTTTCGTTGGCGACCTAACAGAAGAGCAGGTTTATCAAAAGCTTAAGCTATTCTGGATCATGCTAGACCGCACACTGCCAGACGCGTTCATGCATGTGAATATCGGGCCAAGAGACAACGTTATCTGCCGTACTATTTTACGAGTTGATGCTGAATTGAAGCAGATTGCGCCAAACCTTACTTTTATGTACGACCCAGCCGTAACACCTGATGATTTGCTGCGTCATGCTGCGAGCAATATTTGTGAATGCAGTAAACCACACATCGCTAACTACCCAGCACACGCTGCGGCATACGGTGATAAGCGCTTTGGCATCGTGAGCTGTTACAACTCTCTGCCTCTGGCTGGTGGATCAAACACGTTAGTACGTATGAACCTGAAACAAGTGGCGTTGAAGTCTGAGGACAGTGTCGATTTCCTACAGCAAGTGTTACCACACTACAGCGCTATCATGGTTGAGCTTATGAACGCTCGCAGCCGCTTCTTGCATGAAGAATCTAACTTCTTCGAAGGCTTCTTAACTAAAGAGGGGTTGATCGAGGAAGATCGCTTCGCACCAATGTTCGGCATCTACGGTATGGCTGAAGCCGTGAATATCTTGATGGAGAAAGAGGGTAAAGCGGGGCGTTATGGTCATGACGAACAAGCTAACCAACTTGGACATCGCATTTCAGAAAAACTGGCTGAGATCGTTGATCGCTCTGAAGTGAAATATGGCCTAGAAGGCAAGGCTCTATTGCATGCTCAGGGTGGTATCAGCCTAGATGAAGGTGTCACTCCAGGTGTGCGCATCCCTTATGGAACAGAACCAGATCCTGTCTCTTACGTTCGTGCGATTGCGGGGCATCATAAATTCTACACCTCAGGTATCAGTGACATTTTGACCATTGACGAAACCGTGAAGTCAAATCCTGAAGCCATGTTCAACCTGTGTAAGGGGGCGATTCAAGCGGGTTACCGTGAGTTTACCGCTAACGTTGCATCAAACGACTTAGTTCGTGTGACAGGTTACATGATTAAGTTGTCTGACATCGCTAAATACGATGAAGAAGGTTCGCGCACCAACACGACTTTCTTAGGAGCTGAAGCGGCGAAAAATACGGGTATCTTAGAGCGTAAACCGCGCGTGGTAAGCTTAGAGATGTCGCCAACATACGAATAACCTGGTGTTCGAATCACATTAACTATGACAATTTCTGATCTAACAACTCAAATGGCTAGGGTTAATAACAATAAGACAGAAAAGCAAGCGAAGGTCAGCCGTGTGCTGACCTTTTCTTGTGTTGATGGACCGGGGAATCGGCTTGTGCTGTTTCTACAGGGATGCAATTTCGACTGTATAACCTGTCATAACCCTCATACCATCAATCACTGTAATCATTGCGGAGATTGCGTTAGTGGCTGCCCAAGTGGCGCTTTGAGTGCTATTGGAGGTAAAGTGATGTGGGATCCAGCCGCTTGCACTAATTGTGACCAGTGTATTGATGTTTGTGGTCATAAATCGAGTCCAAAAATCACCACGATGACGGTTTCAGAAGTACTAGAGCTGGTGAGACATAACCAGTTCTTCCTGAGTGGCGTTACCGTTTCGGGCGGAGAAGCGACCATGCAGCTGCCGTTTATCATTGACCTATTTGAAGCGATTAAAAGCGATCCGCAGCTAGCGCATCTAACGTGTTTTATTGATAGTAATGGTTCGTTGTTAAAACAAGGTTGGGACAAGGTGTTGCCTTATCTTGATGGAGCGATGATTGATCTTAAGTCTTGGCAATCAGAAACCCATAACTGGTTAGTGGGAAGAGGGAATCATCGTGTTGTCGAGACCATTAACTACTTAGCAGAACAAGGTAAGTTACACGAAGTTAGGCTTTTGCATATTCCGGGCAAGAGCGATCTTGAGGACGAGATAGAGCAAGTTGGGCATTACTTAAAAGGATTGCCGAGTGATGTTCAGATTCGACTTAATGCTTTTCAACATCACGGCGTGATTGGTGAGGCGTTGGATTGGCCTAAGTGTACAAAGCAACAGATGCAAAACTTCCACGACAAGCTCTATGCGATTGTTCAAAGACCGATGCAAACGCCAGAGGTTTATACCTAATATTCTCTGTCTTCAATGACCAAAGAACTAGGCTTCTAAAAACAGGTCACACAGCCATTTGATCGCTTGATCATTCATGTTTGGCTTGTTCCACACTAAGCTGTACGCCACTTTTCCGTAATCGAAGGGAAGTGGCTTACTCACTAATCCATGCGCTTGTTTCGCATGCTCAGCCCACTGTTTCGAACAAGTGAACAGAAAAGGGGTATTGTGACAAAGAACAGCCGCTGCCCCAAAATCAGCGACCGAAATAGCCATCTCTCTCGGCTTATGGCGTTGCACTAAGCTTTGCTCAAAGTAAGGCTGCGACAACTCATTATCTAAGATGCCAATGTGTTTGTAGTCTAGGTAGCCCTCAACCGTCAGTTCTTGTTGTGCCAGCGGATGATGAGCTCCCATTAAGCACACCATCTCATCAGGTAGAATCGTTTCCCACACTAACTCTTTGTTGTCGGTAGGTGGCTGAGAAATATCGTGAGGCAATAAGATCAAATTAACCTTGCCGCTGAGCAAAGCATCGAACCCGAGCTGCTGTTTCGAATAGATATGAAGTTTGGCCTTTGGAGCAAGCTCTGTGGTGATTCTGCTGATCTTAGAGGCGAATACTTCAAAAGTACTCTCACGCATCGAGAGTGAAAAGCTGCCTTGGTACTCCTCAGGAGCAAAGCTCTTCTGATGAAGCAATCCATTCATGCTGGAAAGAATCGCGTGAACCGTTGGAGCGATTTGAAGTGCGAAGGGTGTCGGGATGAGTTTAGTGCCATCTCGGTAGAACAGCTCGTCGTTGAGGAGCTCACGAAGCTGAGACAGAGTCTTACTTACACTTGATGGGCTTACATAGAGTTGCTCAGAGGTTTGAGTTACGCTATGGGTATTCAGCATAATGTGTAGGGCAGTGAGGTGCTTAAGGCTCACTCTCGATAAGTGTAAGTAATCCATGTATGACTCACGAATTCAAATTGGCTTGTGATTTTGAATTTACACTAAAACCGAACAAGCCAAATTGATAAAGGTTATTTACGAGCTAACTTATGGTGAGCTCGTGAAAAGTGGCCTGCGCAAAATGCACCAACGATGGAAAGCTCTCCGGCTAAACACAATGCAGCACAAACCTCAGCTAAGGCTTGGGATTTACCATTGCCGTGCAGACCTAGCAAATCAAGACACGCTTTTTGGCTTGGAAGGCTTGTACCACCACCAACAGTGCCTACCATTAGGTTAGGAAGCGTTACGCTTGCGTATAAACCGCCTTCTTTGTTTAGCTCCATGCGAGTCATGCCGATGGCAGATTCGGCAACACACGCAGCGTCTTGTCCGCAAGCGATGTAAAGTGCAGCCAGTGCATTAGCGTAATGGGCATTGATACCGATAGTGCCGCTAAGAGCGCCGCCTACAGTGGTCATTTGACCAAACTGAACCATCTTCTCTGGCGTGGTGTGTAGATACTTAGCCACAAGTTCTGCTGGGATATTAACCTCAGCGGTGACCTTTTTGCCTCGCACGCTGCGTAAGGTTTGGGTATTCGCTTTCTTATCGCCAGATAAGTTGCCATCAAGGAAAGCGTGGTCAGGCTTAACTGGGGTGTGTTCTATGATGTACTCAAATACCGCATTGGTCGCGATGGTCACCATATTCTGACCAGATGCATCTCCCGTTAGAAACTCAAACACCAAATAAACATGGTTGCCTTCAATGTTGATATTGATATCGGTCAGTTTGCCGTGGGAAGTCGTAGATTCAGCTAGGGTTTTAAACTTCTCATACTGAGTTACTGCCCATGCCACAAACTGTCCAGCTTCAATCAAACCTTGGAATGCAAAGCCAGGAGTTCGTGTTACGCCTTCATTGAGCAACATTGCACTCGCACCACCACAAGCACTAATGAGTTTAGAGCCTCGGTTATAAGACGCGATAAGTGCTGCCTCGGTTGTTGCCAGTGGAACTAGGTAATCACCTTGGGCAAATAGGCCATTAACACGCAGCGGACCAGAAATACCGACAGGCACTTTCACTGTGCCAACGAAGTGCTCGATGTTTTTTTCGTAGGCTTGCATCTGACTTTCGGTATGAGGGTCGAGTAGCTCTTGTTGTGATTCTGCGTTGTCGAGAGCCGTCCAACGGCGTGTCACATTCTTTTCTGTCAGGTAAGGGCTAGGTGTCAGCTTCTTTGCCGGCTTTTCAAAATGAGGCTGGAGTTTATTTTCTAATTCGTCTGCGGAGATATCGCCCCCTAAAATAGAAACATAGTCGCGGCGATGCAGATTTAGTTTTGGCATAAATAGTATGAAGTAAAGTTTGTGCAGCAAATTGGTTTGCGCTGATTCTACCGAGTAATAAACCAGAAACAAGCGCCAGATATAATGAGTTACAGTTTGTGTGCTTATTAAATCAAAAAGTCGCTAAAGTGCTTGAGTTGTCTGGTTTCACACCCTACAAAATCGTCATTAAACTTGATTGTAGTTCAGCTCAAATGATCAGCAAGGTTTAGATATGGATGTCGAGTAGGCTGCCAATGGCTTCGTTTTGGCGCTCCACAACGCTAGCACCGACACGGTTATAGCTAGCACTCTGCGTTAATTTGACCAACGCATCGCTTGAAGAAGCAGTAGGTTCTGGTTCTTTTTCTTTAAATGAAAGGGATTGCTCAGGCTCAATTTGATTAAAGCTGAAATCGTTGTCTTCGATTACATCGTCGTCAGATTCGGGCACATGTTCAGAGACTTGATTATGTTTTGAGGCTTGGTTGAGTTCTATCGCCGCTTCTTCAGCCATGTTGGCAGACTGCTGAATAATGGCGTAACCAGATTGAATACCAGATATCGACATAGCAGGACCTTTAATTGACGTATGGGAAGAGTCTAGGTGGACGATATTTTAAGCGCAATGGTGAGCAGGTAAGATCTACAATAAAAGGATAAACTTAAGCTAAAATAGTGAGGTCTGTCTATTAACTGAACAGATCGTTAAGTGCGTTGAGCTCTTCATCAGTAAGCAGAGCTGCTTTATCTGTTTCCAGGTTACCGTCGATCTCGCCTTGCAACGCTTTCAGTTGCTCCGGGCTAAGAAGTTGGATCTGCTGTTTAAATGCTTCAAACTGTTGAGTATTCATAATGTGACCTTGCTGCAATTCCATATGCTCTAATGAGCATAGACTACTGTAACCAGAAATCAAACAAGATTAAGAGAATATTAAACTTATTTTGTCGTTTCCTAGAACTAAGACAACTATAAATTTCTGTGGTCGCTTTTTGTCCGAGGAATGTTAAGCAAAGTTAAGGCTTGGTCAATCAAAGTCAGAAAGTCATGACAATGTAAAAATCGACTCATCCCTTATGCAGTAAGGCTAGGTGAGGAGTTGCCCTACCCAAATATAGGTATTGGTAGAGCAACCTACAAATTTAACAAATGATCAAAAGGTAAGCGATTGTCGCTATCTTTTTGTTTTTACAGTACTTTGTGCTTCGTTCGAGAAGTGTCCGTTTCAAACGCTTTGTCGATTTTTACTTTAACTGCAAATTTGGTTGCTAGCGTATGCAGTTCTGGAAGCATTCGATAGATCAAATGCAGCTGCTGTAGAACCATTCTGACAGAACTTTCGTCTTCTTCTCGCCACTCACTCAAACGTTTATCCAAATCAGGATCGTAAGTATTTTTGACTTCACACTGTTCGCAGTGAGAGTAAAGCTGATCATTGAGCGCGTCGAGGTGCTCATGGATGACACGGTGAGCATCTAAAACGAGCTTGTGTGTCGACTCGTCGTCGATACGTGTTCTATGCGCACCTAAAGCGGAAATGTAGCTTAATAGGGCATGGTTGAGCGTTAGGAAGCGGAAACTCTCATCTTCAGAAGTACGATATTTCCCAGGTTCGACTAACATACTGCTGATCGCCACGGTCAGGTTCGCATCGTTGTTGTGCGCACTGCGACGAGCGATACGGTAATTCAACGTGTCTTTCTTGCCGACTCGATACTGACCGATTATTTGCGCCAAGTAGTTCTTGTTGGCATCGAGCGCGTCAGCCATTACCTTATGCAGTCGCTTCGATTGCCAGTCTGGTAACACATAAACGACAGCCAATACCGCCAGAGCACAACCAATGAAGGTATCTGCCAGCCGCGGCAGAACCACAGCATAGCCTTCACCAAGCTGGTTAAAGCAGAACAGTACCAATAGGGTGATGAAGCCTGTTGCGAAGCCGTAGTTATTAATACGGAAAGCAAAGAACATCACGCCACTGATCACAATGAAGACTAACTGGCTCTCTTGAGAAGGGAAGAAGGTTAACAGTGGAACGCCGATCAACAGACCAGCAACCGTACCAATAACACGAGCAGTCAGCTTCTGGCGGGTGGCACTGTAGTTGGGTTGGCAAACAAACAGTGTCGTTAGCAAGATCCAATAACCGCGTTCAATCTCAAACCCTTGGATGATCCCGTAGCCGAGTGTCAGTGTAATTGCCATACGAATAGCATGACGAAATAGCATAGAGTCAGTATGTAGATTAGCTTTGATCTTCTGCCACATTGCCGACAATGTATGCGGGTTGGTGTCGTCTAATACGTCTTCTTCGAGCTTTTCTGCATCTGGGTTACTGATGTTAGATAACTGCTTCTCAACGGTCGCTAAGTTATTGAACAGATAATCCAGTTGGTTCAGTAGAGGCTTCCATTCGGGCTTATTCTGCTGGTGCAGGTGATTAAGTGAAGACATCAGCTCATCGAGTGCCAATACAGACTTGTCACCATGTTGATACTCAGATCCAACTTTAAGCGAGCTCGCCACTTCTTTACATGCCGTTGCCTGCGCTTCTAGTAAATATTTGAAACGAAACAGCACGTCAGAGCGTTCAAAGTGTTTAGCAAGCTCTTGATAACGATAGTGGGTCGAACTTACACGCTCGTGAATGTCTTGCGCGATGAAGTAAGTATTAAGAAATCGGTCACTAGGGCCATCAATGTGTCCACGTTTAGAACGGTTAAGCAGGGTTGCTTTACACATGTTGAGCGCGTTCACGGTACTCGCATTTAATTTGGCTTCAATAATGCGGTGTGGCTGTGGAATTAGGTCAGATACTGGGTAGAAAAGCTCTGCCTTGGATTCCATATAGGTGCCAATTTGGTCAAACACTGTGGCAAGGTTCTGCTGTACGGGTTGCATTGGCCACACAATCTGCCAAATCATCGACATGAAGTAGTACCAAGCAGCACCTGTTAATAGCAACAAAGGCTGGAACCATAAGTTGGTGCTCTCATGGGCACCTAGCATGGTGTAGATTGCGACTAGCAGTGAACCAAAGGCGATACTGGCATATTTAGGCCCGATTGCACCCAGCATGATGAATGAGAATGTTGATGCAAATAGACCTAACGCGAACAGCCACGGCGTGTCGAAAAGCAGTTCAATAGAAAAGGCAGCGATTGCAAAACAGATAAAGGTTAAGGTCAGGGCTTTGAGTCGCCCTGTAAAGCTATCGTCGCTTTCCGCCAGTGCGGCTGCGATGACACCAAGGATCAGTGGGGTGATGAGTGTGTTCTGTCCATAATACCAAGCAGGCACCACCACACCGAGCAGAGTGATGAGAATTAATACGCTGTAATTTATGGTTTTATTTGCCCAATAGAGGCGTAATTTGGCTGAAAATTCCACTGTCACTCGCTTGACGCACTAAAAACCATAATCCTAACAGAAATCAAGCACAAGAATTTGATACTTATCCATAATTGTCCGTAGGTGGTCATGAAAGCGTCGATAAGATATGAGATATTATTAATTCTCATTGCATCATGATATAAATTCAATATTCCCAATTAAGAGCACACTCCAATGCAGCTAAGCGCTAACAAGACTGCACAATTTTTTATTCAAAATGAATACCATCAGGTTGAACTCGATGGTTCACGTCTGCTGTTGTCGTCAGTGGGCAGTGAGGAACGTATCCCGTTTACTATTTGGAGTGGCAAGATCGCGATCAAACGCGGATTGTTTTGGGGATCGTTACAGTTTTTTGCTAACCAACAAGACGGAAAGCAGCGCAGTTGGTTAGTTCAAGGTCTACCTTGGGACCAGTGTCGTCAGTTTGCGCGCGCATCGGTAGCGGCATACCAGAAATGGCATGACACACAGTGTGAGCAGCTGGCCGAACACGTACCTCAATGGGAAGCTGAGTTATTACGTTTAGAGCAACTTCCAGCCTTTCTTCCTCATTCTAAGGTCAACACTTGGGTCGAGAAGGTTAACTCTGGCTTAGAGAGTATGACGATGACGCTGGACGAAGCTGCGCAGCGTATGCCAAATCGCATCGCAAGGCTGCAGCCGTGGTTGTCTGACACCGAGGCTAAGCAAGCGGAAAGAAACCAGCAATGGCTCGAGACAGAGAGAAAAAACTGGGAAGTCTTGTTTGCTCAATGTGAGTCATCGCCGTTGAACTTGTCCCAGCAATACGCGGTTCTAATGAACGATGACCACAACCTGATTCTTGCAGGTGCGGGCTCAGGGAAAACCAGTGTTCTGACAGCGCGTGTCGCTTATTTATTACAAAGTCACCAAGCGCAAGCCGAAGAGCTTTTATTGCTTGCCTTTGGTCGTGAAGCGGCCGAAGAAATGAAGCAGCGCCTCGACAGTAAAATTGGGTTGTCGGCTGAGAAGGTTCAAGTGAATACCTTCCACCAGTTGGGTTTGAAGATCTTGAATGAGGTTGAAACCGAACGTGTGGTGATTTCTCCCCTTGCTTTAGATGACAATCAGCGCCAAGCCTGGTGCATTGATTGGTTGAAGAAGCACTGGATGACGCCGACCAACTTCAAACGTTGGCAGAAGCACTTATCTAAATGGCCAATTGCTTACCTAACGGGTGATGACGAGCTAGGCAGCCACGTTTCAAACCTTAAGTTAATTGGTTGGCTTGAAAAGCAACTGGAACAGTTGAACGCATCAGGCTTAACCAAGAAAGAAGTACAGCAGCAGCTTATCGACCACCGTGATTACACACGCCTTAACAGCGAGCTATCCCTGTGCTGGCCTTGTGTGACTGCGTGGCAGAAGGCATTGAAGGAAGAGAACCATATCGATTTCTCGACCATGATCAGCCGTGCGACTCAGTACGTCGAAAAAGGTAAGTTTATCTCGCCTTGGAAGTTCATCATGATCGATGAATATCAAGACATCTCTCCTGATCGTCTTGCTTTGGTTGAGGCGCTGTGTAACCAGCCTAAAGCCGAACACCAAGCCTCTATTTTTGCCGTGGGCGATGATTGGCAGTCTATTTACCAATTTGCGGGTGCTGACGTTGATTTAACTACAGGCTTTAAAGATCGTTTCGCGAGCTCGACAATTCATCACCTAGATACCACGTATCGTTTCAACAATCAGTTAGGTGCTGTGGCGAATCGTTTTGTGCAAGAAAACCCAATTCAGTTGCCGAAAGAACTAAACAGCTTCAAGCAACAGAAGCAAAAGGCGGTCTACAGTGCGCCAAGTAAAGAGGTTGAGAAGATCCTTGATCAACTTAACCGCCAATCTAAAGGTAAAACCAATAAGTCGGTGTTGATGCTTGGCCGCAATCACTACCATAAGCCTGAGTTGTTGGAAGACTGGAAGAAAATCTATACCTCTATTGATATCAACTTCATGACTTGTCACGCCAGTAAGGGTAAAGAAGCAGACTTCGTTATTATCCTTTGTGTGGATGAAGGACAATTCCCGGCGAAGAAGAAGCAACTACACATTGATGGCGCATTAACTGAATCGTCAGACGTGTTCCCATACGCGGAAGAACGTCGTTTGTTCTATGTAGCGATGACACGTGCTAAAGAGAAAGTGTGGATCACGCATAGCGGCGATGGTTCAGGCTTCGTACAAGAGCTGCATGGTTCTGACTACCCAGTGGTTCGTAAAAAGTAGCTACTTAGGCGGGGTGTTGATTAAGAGCTCAAGTTGCTTTCGCTGTATTTTATTTGCAGACATAACGTAGAAGGACATACATATGGAACATGGCTCAATCAATTACATAGAATTTGCTGCGAAAGATATTGCAGCGACTAAGGCGTTTTTCAGCCAAGTGTTTGGTTGGCGCTTTGAAGATTATGGTCCCGAGTATTCTGCTTTTGAAGGTAAAGGGTTAATGGGCGGTTTCTACCTGGCTGATTTGTCTTCTGATGCAGAAAAGGGCGGGGCATTGATGGTTTTCTACAGTGAAGATCTCGAACAGACCGAACGTGAGGTACTTGATGCGGGCGGAGAGGTCAATCGTGAAATATTCAGTTTCCCTGGTGGTCGACGTTTCCATTTTCGCGAGCCAAGTGGCAATGAAATGGCAGTCTGGAGTGACAAATAGCCTCTTCCATAACTGCAATATTCAGATAAACAAAAGCCTGCGATTGTGAACTGACCCCCAATAGTTGGACACCAATTATTGGGGGTCTTTTTATGTCCAAATATAGCCGAGAGCTAAAATGTATCATTGCTAAGCAATACTTAGATGGCACGTCATCTCTCTACTTAGCAAAACAATATTCAATTTCTTCAAGACAGATACGGTATTGGGCTCAAGTCTTTGCCATTCATGGTACTGATTCATTTTTGCCAACTAACCATGCGGCTACTGCTCAGACAAAACGAAAAGCATT